>JAPLFQ010000020.1:313762-469929 GCA_026390595.1 Ignavibacteriales bacterium | reverse complement strand
CCGACTGGAGGATCGCTCCGGAAGCACAAGGGTTCGAGAAAACGGCGCCAAGAATCGGAGAGATGCTGTTAAGCACCTACCTCCTGCCGTTCGAGGTCGCATCGGTAATTCTCCTCGTATCGCTGGTTGGTGCTGCGATGATCGCTCGCAGGGAAAAGAAGATTTCGTAGCTTGCGTCGAATGATGCGCGTCGGTTTGATTCCGCCGCGTGTGATAACGGAGTATTCGGTATGACGATTGAACAATTTCTGCAGTGGCTGCAGACTCCCGGTCTGAACCATTTCTTGCTGATCAGCGGCATCCTGTTTTCTCTCGGGGTCTTTGCGATCCTGACGCGCCGCAATGCGATCATGGTCCTCATGGGAATCGAGCTGGTGCTGAACGCCGCGAACATTAATTTCCTGGCTTTCTCAAGGTTTACGACCGGGACGCTGGATGGGCAGGTCATCGCGATCTTCGTGATCATCCTCGCAGCCGCCGAGGCGGCAATCGCCCTGGCAATCATCCTGAACATCTACCAGAACTTCAACACTGTGAACGTCGACGAGATCAATCAACTCAAAGACTGAACGGACGGCATTTCCATCGGGAACAAGTAGAGCCAAAAACTGACAATGTCTCACGACACGATTATCCAGCTTAGCGTTGTTGCTTATCTTCTCCCGCTCCTCGGGTTTACGATTCTTATTTTCTTCAATAAACGCCTCCCGAGGCAGGGTGACATCATCGAGACGGGGATTGTGTTCCTTGGCCTGATCCTGTCAGCGGTGATCTTCGCCGTGAAGATGGGTTCCTACCACGACGAAACAATTCAGGCGACGTTTACATGGGTGAACTGGGGAAACGTCCCTGGCGTCGGACCGATGACCATGACACTCGGTCTGATGATCGACAACCTGGCGGCCGTGATGCTGCTGGTGGTCTATATCGTCAGCGCGTTCGTCCACCTGTTCTCCATCGGATACATGCGCGGCGATGTCCGCTACGGACGCTATTTCGCCTTCCTCGGAATCTTCACGTTTTCCATGCTTGGCATCGTCCTGACGAACAACTTCTTCATGATGTATGTCGCGTGGGAACTCGTCGGTCTGAGCTCATACCTCCTCATCGGCCACTGGTTTGAGAAGAAATCTGCGAGCGATGCCGCCAAGAAAGCATTCATTGTGAACAGGGTGGGAGATGTCGGGATGTTCATCGGCATCATGATCTTGTTCACAACGTTTCACACGTTCAGCTTCGGAACGATTTTCGAGTCGATAAAAGCGGGAACGCTCCCCTTCGGCAGCGAAGCGTGGCTTACCGCAGCCGGCATCCTGGTGTTCTGCGGTGCGGTCGGCAAATCGGCGCAGTTCCCGTTGCACGTCTGGTTGCCCGACGCCATGGAAGGTCCAACGCCGGTCAGCGCGTTGATCCATGCCGCCACGATGGTTGCCGCCGGTGTGTATCTGATCGCACGCACCTTCCCGATGATGACCGCCGATGCACTGATGGTCATTGCCGCGATCGGTGCCGTCACAGCGTTCATTGCCGCGACGATCGCCATCGTTCAGAACGATATTAAGAAAGTTCTCGCGTATTCGACGATCAGTCAGCTTGGCTATATGGTCATGGGGCTCGGCGTCGGTGCCTTTACGGCCGGCTTCTTCCACCTGACGACCCACGCAATGTTCAAGGCCGGATTGTTCCTCGGTTCGGGTTCTGTGATACACGCGATGCATCACGCCCTGCATCATGCCGGAGACCATCACACTGATCCCCAGGATATCAGGAACATGGGCGGCCTGAGATCGAAGATGCCTATCACGTTCTGGACGTTTGTGATCTACACGCTGGCGATCTCGGGAGTTCCCTTTACATCGGGATTTCTGAGCAAGGATGAGATCCTGGCCGGGACGTTGGCCTACGCGAACCTCACGGGCCGCTGGTACATCCCGATCGTTGCCTTCTTCGTCGCAGGGCTGACAGCCTTCTATATGTTCAGGATTGTGATCCTGACGTTCCTTGGCGAGCACAAAGACCACCACCGGTTTGAAGCGATTCACGAATCGCCGAAGACGATGACGATCCCGCTTATCGTGTTTGCCGTTCTTTCGTTCTTCGCATTCTACAGCTTCAACCCGTTTGGTGCAGCCAGCGGCTGGGTCTACAGCGCCTTGCCCAGGCCGGAATCGGTTGTACCTGCAAGTGTTGCTGCTGCCGGAACAGAGCTATTCGAAGAGACCGTTCACCATGGCCATTCGCTGGCGATGGTCCTGTCTTTGCTTGTCGCCGGTCTCGGGATCGCTGCGGCTTTTGCAACCTACTACTGGAAGAAGATCGATGCAGATGCAATCGCCGCCAGGACGGGACCGCTGTACCGGTTCCTGCTCAATAAGTGGAAGTTCGACGAGCTCTACGGTGCCACATTCGTCTCGGGAACAGTCGGCATCGCGAAACTCTTCCGTTGGTTTGACGGACACATTATCGATGGTATCGTGAATGGAACGGCGAGCTGGACGCGGGGACTGACGCTGGGGACAAAACGGAACTGGGAAGAAGGCACCGTCAGCTCGATCATCTATATGGCCGTCACCGCTGCTCTCTCGCTGTATGTCGGATGGATTGTCGGGTTTGGGCTTCTGCCGGCCGAAGCGGCGATCGGGACGATCATCGGTTACGTTGTGCTTGGGTTTGCAGTTGCCGGTTTGAGCTTCTTTCTCTTCTACGTCGGAGTTGGAGGATTTGACAACCACATCGTGGACGGCCTTGTGAACGCCACCGCTTATCTCGCAGGGTTCCTTGGACTGCTGATGCGCCGTGTGCAAACCGGAAGGGTCCAGACGTATCTTGCATTTGTGATCCTCGGAGTGATGATTCTTTTCCTCTGGTTTCGTTAGTCCGGAGATTTGATTCTGAAAAGCAGCACGGATTGTGTTCGACTTGACTTCATGAAGGAGTAGACTACAAATGGAATTAATGGGAATCGGTGTTCTGAGTTGGATAACGTTCATTCCGATCGTCGGTATGATCCTGATCCTCTTTATCCCAAAAGAGAATCAGAATGCGATGAAATGGACGGCGGCGGCGGCGACATTCCTGCAACTCGTGTTTGCGGTGATGATTTATTTCCATTTTGACCGGAGTCTGACCGGCATCAACTCGCAAGAAGGAATGCAGATGGTCGAGAAGGCCTCGTGGATCGATGTCCGCGGCGTACCGTGGTTTGGAAGGATACACGTGGATTATTTCCTTGGAGTCGATGGTCTGAGCGTCCCCATGGTTTTGCTGACGGCCCTCATCAGCTTCATCGCTGTGTTCGCCTCATGGAACATCCCGAAGGCTCTCAAGGGTTATATGGCAATGCTGCTGCTGCTCGATACCGGGATGATGGGTGTATTTGTGTCGCTCGATTTCTTCCTTTTCTATGTGTTCTGGGAAGTGATGCTCCTTCCGATGTACTTCCTCATCGGCATCTGGGGCGGTCCGCGCCGCGAATATGCTGCAATCAAGTTCTTCCTGTATACGCTCCTCGGAAGTGTCCTGATGCTGCTCGCCGTGATCGCATTGTATTTCAGTGTCACGGTGCCCGACGGAACCACTGGGGAGAGAATATATACGTTCAACATGCTGGCGATGATGAACCCCGCGAACTTCCAGCCCGGCTCGCTGCTTGCCGGATTGGGAACGTATTGGCGGCATCTGGCATACATCGCCCTCTTTGTCGGGTTTGCCATCAAAGTTCCGATCTTCCCCTTCCATACGTGGCTGCCTGACGCGCACGTGGAAGCTCCGACGGCGATCAGCGTCATCCTGGCCGGCGTTCTCCTGAAGATGGGCACCTATGGGATACTTCGTATCAGCTATCCGATATTCCCTGAGCTTGCGATGTACTACGCTTGGCCTCTGGCTGTCGTCGCCCTCATCAATATCATCTATGGCGCTCTCTGCGCCATGGCCCAGCAGGATTTCAAGAAGCTCATCGCCTATTCCAGCATCAGCCATATGGGCATCGTGCTGCTTGGTATGTCCGCCATGAACACGCAGGGAATGATGGGAGCGGTGTTTCAGATGTTCAACCACGGCACCATCACCGCGATGCTCTTCTTGATTGTTGGCGTGATTTACGACCGTGCCCATACGCGTGACATCGATGCCTTCGGCGGCCTCGCGATCACGATGCCGAAATACACTGGAATCATGACCGTGGCATTCTTCGCGGCCCTTGGTCTGCCGGGACTGAGCGGATTCATCTCGGAAGCGTTCTCGTTCCTGGGTGCATTTCAGACTTTCCGCACGCTGACGATCATTGCGACGCTTGGTATCGTTCTGACGGCGGCATATATGCTCTGGACCCTGCAGCGCGTGTTCCTGGGGCAGCCCAATGAGAAATGGGCTTCGCTTCCCGATATCAATGGCCGGGAGCTTTTCACGCTCGTGCCGCTTGCCATCATCGTACTTGCCTTGGGTCTCTACCCGGCGCTATTGCTCGATCTCATGACCTCGTCGTTGAATCACCTGGTTGAATTCGTCAAGCAGGGTGGAGGCGCTCTTGCGCTGGTTCATTGATACCAGTGTAACGTTCTGCAAATACTTTTTGAATCGACTACTGAAAACAATATGATGGTAGACCAAGTCTTGCAGAGTCTGGCGAAGTTTCTCCCTGAAACTACCCTGACGATCACATTCTGTCTGGCGCTGCTTGTCGGCGTCATCTTCCGCTCGAGGCCCAGGTATTCCTTCTTCGTCGCCTTGATCGGCATTCTCATTTCCATAGTCTTCACGGTGCAGGAAATGGGAACTTCGCAATCGATTTTCTCCGGCATGATCGCTGTCGATCCGTTTGCGGTGTTCTTCAAATTGGTCGTCGGAGTTTGTGCGGTGATCATCTTCCTCTTTTCGCTCTATTCGGCCGAGGTACAATCGACCGTCAAACGGCTTGTCGAGTACTCCTCCCTGTTAGTGGCCATGACATTGGGAATGTACCTGATGGCTGGCGCCACCAGCTTGCTGATGATTGTGTTGTCCATCGAATTGACCGGCCTGAGTTCCTACGTGCTTTCCGGCTATGTGAAGGAAGCCCCCGACTCCAGCGAGGCGTCGCTCAAATACATCATTTACGGCGCACTTTCGACTGGCCTGATGCTCTATGGGATTTCGATTATTTTCGGACTCACAGGCGGAGCAGTCGATGTCTATGGAATCAACAGAGCCCTTTCCGCCGGAACTGTCAGTCCGATCGCGTTGCTCGTGGCAACGCTTCTGATCATCGCTGGGATGGGATACAAGATCTCTGCGGTCCCGTTCCACTTCTGGACGCCGGATGTGTATGAAGGCGCTCCGATCACCATCACGGCGTTCCTGTCTGTCGCGTCGAAGGCAGCCGGCTTCGCTATCCTGATCCGGTTCTTCAAGATTTCGTTCATTGATTCAACTGCGTTCGGCCTGCCTGTCGGCTTCTGGTCCGTTCTGCAGGGATTCGAGTGGAACAAGATTATCGCGATACTCTCAGTGCTGACCATGACGCTTGGAAATCTCGTGGCGGTCTGGCAGAACAATCTCAAACGGCTGCTCGCATACTCGAGTATCGCTCACGCGGGCTATATGCTCATGGGAATCGTCGTTCTCAGTGACAAGGGGATTGCGGCAGTGCTGATCTATTTCGTGGTCTACATGTTCATGAACCTCGGTGCTTTCTATGTCGTGATGCTTGTCGCGAACAAGACCGGGAGCGAAGACATCGACTCGTACAAGGGCCTCGGTTTTCGGGCTCCGTTCATCGGCGTGTCGATGGTGATCTTCTTTATTTCCCTGGCAGGTCTGCCGCCAACGGCGGGGTTCATCGGAAAGCTGTTCATCTTCGCTTCGTTGCTCGATGCGAAATGGGTGTGGCTGGCGGTGGTGGGGGCTATCAACAGCGTCATCTCGCTATACTACTACGTCCGTGTCGTGCGGAACATGTTTCTGCGCGATCCTGAAGGGAATGCCGGACCATTGGTCTTCAGTGCTCCTGAAATAGCGATCGTTCTTCTGCTCGTCGTGCCGACACTTCTGTTCGGTCTGTACTACTCTCCGATTGTCGAGCTCGCAAACGCTTCGGTAACGATGCTGGGGGTTCGTTGAGCACGATCTGATTCTGAATGAGTGGGGTTCTTCAACACACAGCCTCCTCCCGGGAAATTGGGAGGAGGCTGTTTCGCGTTGACGAGGGTAGATCGGTTTGCTTCCGTACGGCGTCCGCAAAATGGGAGAAACGACTTTGCTCTCTGCTACACCCGGCTCTTGAGTTTGCTTGTCCTTTCGTGTATGATGCGCACTCCGTCGAGAACAAGGGAAGGGACGCACTCCGAAATCGCCCGCGAGCGGCTTGCCATCAGAAGGGAAAACCCCCCCGTAGCAATGACAAGAGCATCCTTCCGTTCACGTTTTCGGATTTCACCCTGAATCCTCTCCACCATCCCCTCAAGAGCGTCAACTGCTCCATAGAGAATGCCGGCCTGCATGCTCGAAACCGTGTCTTTCCCAATGATCGTCTTTGGAAAGTGGAGCTCTATCTTTGGCAGCTTCGCGGCGCGCCTGTGAAGATCGACAGCAGATGTTTCGATGCCGGGAGCGATGACGCCTCCGAGATAATCTCCGTTGCCGGAGACGACGTCATACGTTGTCGCTGTGCCGAAATCGATGATGATCAGCGGGCCTCCGAACGAAGCAAACCCGGCCACAGCGTTGCAGATACGGTCAGCCCCGACGGAATGAGGGTCGTCATAGAGGATCTTTATCCCAAGGTCAAGGGAGGACGAAATACTCAACGGCTCGACTCTGAAGTACTTCCGGGCCATGGCGGAGAAGATGTCAGTCAGATTGGGAACAACGGAAGAGATGCCGATACCCTTGATTGCCGTCAGGGCGATCTTCTTTTCTCTGAGGAAAAGGCTGACCTGCGTCCCTACTTCGTCCTCTGTTCTCTGCAGCATGCTTGTCACGCGCCAATCTGCGATGAGTGCAGACTTCCTGTAGACCCCAAATACCGTATGCGTATTACCGATGTCTATTGCGAGGAGCATCGTTGCTGTCCTTCAGACGTATTCGTTTGGTTTTCACGATACAAGTGTGACATCACCGGCATAGACCGTGAGCATGCCTGAGGTAGTGGAAATAATGAGGCCTGCATCGTGGTTCAGCCGCAGGGCCGTCCCTTCGATCGCTTGTTCGTGCTGCTGCACCTTGACGGTCTTGCCGAACATGGTGCATCGTCTTGTCCACTCTGACACAGCGAGTGAAAAATCTCCGCCGCGCACCGGCACGTACATTCCGTCCATCTCACGGAGGATGGCGTGGAACACAGCTTTTCGGTCATGAACCCTGCCGGTTTCAAGAGCCAGGGAGGTTGCCCGTTCCGAGATTTCGGGTGGAAGCTGCGATTGGTTCACGTTGACGCCAACCCCGACAACCGCATACGCCAGTCCGGATTGCTGCAGCGAATTTTCCAGGAGAATGCCGCAGAACTTCTTCCCGTGCAGAAGGAGGTCATTTGGCCACTTGCATTCGACGGGTTCTCCTATGCATTGCTCGATTGCCCGTGCCACCGCAACCGACGCATACAGCGTGAGCAGGCCCGACGATTCGACCTGAATGTCGGGACGGAGCAACACTGAAAACAAGAGGCTGGATTCAGGCTCGGAGTGCCACGGTCTTCCCAACCGGCCCCGGCCGTTTGTCTGGAAGTTGGCCACGACGACGCCGCCTTCTTCAGCGGACGCATCACCGAGTGTGTGCGCACAAGCGTTCGTGGAATCGATCGTCTCGAAAACGAAGATCTTCTTCCCGATAACCTGCGTTGCCAATCCCTGGAGGAGCTCTTGTTTTGTGTACATCCCCGTTACTTCGCGAACAGGGAAGAGCCGACGTTCTTTACCAGCCCGCCCTTCATGTTGGCGACTTTCCATCCTGTTGCATAGATGACGCGAACGATCCGCACCATTCTGTCGAAAAGAATCTTGTCCACCGTGTCGGTCGGCCGATGGTAATCGGCATGGACGCCCGTGAAGAAGAACACAATCGGGACTCCATTCTTGGCAAAGTTGTAGTGGTCGCTGCGGCGATAGAACTGATTGGGATCCTTGTCGTCGTTGAAAGTGTAATCAAGAATGAGGTTCTCGGTTTCCTTGTTTGATGCCTTCAGCACACTGTCAAGCTGCGTACTGATTTTGTCTGATCCGATCACGTAGACGTAGTTGGAGCTCTTGAGATCATCATACTTCTTGTCCGTCCGGCCAATCATGTCAGTATTGAGATCTGCGACGGTTTTCTCAAGAGGGAGGATCGGGTGGTTCACGTACCATTCGGATCCCCAGAGTCCCTTTTCTTCGCCGACCACAGTCATGAAGAGCATGCTTCGCTTGGGTTTGACAGGATTTGACGTGAATGCTTCTGCCAGTTCGAGTACGGTCACGGTTCCTGACCCGTCGTCATCTGCACCGGGGTACACTACTCCATCCGGAGTGACCCCAAGGTGATCGTAGTGACCGGTAAATGCCACGACCTCATCTTTCAACTTCGGATCGGATCCTTCCATGAATCCAACCACGTTTTCTGTCGTCTTCAACTCTTTCGAGTTCTTGATATCGATGGTGACCGTCGCTTGAGTAAGGGCAATCGGTTGAAACGAAGAATCTTGGTACGCTGAGAGGCGCAATTGGGCAAGTGTTTTCCCCGTTTCCTTCAGAATCGCAGTCGCCATGCCGGGGCTTACCAATGGCGGAAAACCACCAGTGGCCCGGCCAGGGCGTGCCTGGGCGCCGACGACCGCCATTGACCCACGTTTCATAGCCGCTTCGAATCTGGCCGATTGTCCCTCAATGGAGAGTGGGCCGGATTCATCTGCGATGATGATTCTGGCGAGGCTTCCGGGGAAGAGACGAACAAGGCCCATACGCGTACGAGGTGAAACGCTGGTGTCGCGGCCGTCTTCCTTGCGTCCGGGCAATGCCATGACGATCTTTCCCTTGGTGAGCGATGAGTCAACTTTGGCGTCCATATACCCCACGAAGATGACGGGAGCTGTCACCGGAGCATCCAGGGCAGAGTAGGCGATGAAGTCTTTTCCGATCATAAAATTCGAACTGCCTTGCTTCATCGTGACGGCAAGATTGGATTGGTCGCTGATCTTTGTGGCCTCCGCGTTGAACCGTTGGAAATACGTGCCGCTGTCACCGATTGGTTTGAGCCCAAGTCGCTGAAATTCCGATGCTATGTACCGTGCTGCGATCTTTTGTCCCCGCGTGGTTGTCTCCCGTCCTTCCAAATCCGGTGAAGCGATGAAGTGAAGTCTGGCGCTGAGGTCATTTGCATTGATTGACTGATAACCGACTCGTGCTTCTTTCGGAATTTTCGGGTTTTGTGCGAGCACCAAAGCGCAAGGAATGAGCAGGAGCAGTAGACGACGCATGAGAGACCTCAAATTGTGTGAATGGATTCGATTGTGCAAGTGAAGTGCTTGGCGGAAAAATAGAATAGTTAAAACACGCCTCAGAATCAACTGAAGCAAACGCGGAGGCGACCTGAAATATTTTCAGTCGTCCTGACAGAATAGCTTAATAGCGTGACAATTGTGATGAACAAATCCTGCCAAAATGGCTGGCTGACGTTGCGCTTTGGTTCACGGCTGGAGCAAACTCTCTGAAAATACGCTGAATTACTGGTTTCCATTGACGAGAGACTGTTGGCACGCAGATTGCCACTTGTGTGTCACAAGCATACAAAAACAAAAACTCAGAAAGGGACTCACCATGCTGCTGCAATTCGATTTTCCGAAAACGATGAATGAACTCCTCGAGGAGAGCATTCCAACAGAATACCAATCTGCCAGAAGTTCAGTCCCTTCAATGGATATCACCGAGATCGAAAGTGAATACCTCGCAATCCTTGAGCTCCCTGGTGTGAAGAAAGAGGACGTGAAGATCACGTTCGAAAAGAACGTCTTGACCATCGAAGGTAAGCGAACGCCGTATGCCAATCCTCAGGAAGCGCAGATACTCCTCAAAGAAATGGCCATTCGCGATTTCAATCGATCAATTCGGATCCCAGTCGAAATCGATGCAAGCAACATCAGCGCAGAACTCGAGAACGGGATACTGAAGGTTGTGCTGCCGAAGTCGCAGCAGGCACGTGTTCGCACCATCGCAATCAAATAGGAGAGCACACCATGACACTCATTCGATGGAATTCATCCCCTGAGCTGGACCGGTTGCCCTCTGACTTCTCCGGAATCCACCGGGAGATGAATCGGATGTTCGGAAACTTCATCCGTGGGGGTGTACAAGCCGACGGGAACTTCATCACTTCCTTCTGGACGCCCGCCGTGGATATTGCAGAACAGGGGAACGGCTACATCGTCAAGATGGAACTACCTGGCGTCAATAAGGTTGATGTGAAGATCAGCCTCGAATCCAATATCCTGACGATCAAAGGCGAGAAACATCAGGAGAAGGAAGAGAAGGAGAGGACCGTGAACAGGCGCGAGCGGATCTACGGCTCGTTCCAGCGCTCCTTCGCCCTGCCGGTGACACTGAAAAGCGACAATATCGAAGCGGTTTTCGAAAATGGGATATTGTCCATCTCTCTCCCGAAAGCAGAGGAGTTGAAACCGAAACCTATCGAGGTCAGGGTCAAATAGCATATGTCGGAGATGCATAGGGAATTCAAGGTCGGTCGGGTCCGCTGGTGGGGTGGGCCCGGCCAATCGTATTTGTTGGTTCGAAGAGGAGCGTCACTAAACAGTGCCAGCAGCAACGAGAGCTGTTTCAACCAAAGAGGAGTAATCAAGACATGTCAACCAAATCGAGCAAAATCATAGGAATCGATCTCGGCACGACGAATTCTGTTGTCGCTGTGATGGAAGGGAATGACCCTGTCGTTATCGCGAATGCTGAAGGTGCTCGCACAACGCCATCCGTCGTGGGTTTCCCGAAATCCGGAGAACGGCTTGTCGGTGCTGCTGCGAAACGCCAGGCGGTGACAAACTCACAGAATACCGTCTTTTCCATTAAACGGTTCATGGGGCGCTTCTACAACGAAGTCAATGAGGAAATGAAGCTGGTGCCGTATAAGGTTGTCCATGGAGACAATAACACGGCACGCGTTGAAATCGGTGATCGGATCTACTCACCCCCCGAGATTTCTGCGATGATCCTACAAAAAATGAAGCAGACGGCGGAGGACTATCTGGGGACGAAGATCACAGAAGCCGTCATCACCGTACCCGCGTATTTCAATGACGCGCAACGCCAGGCAACGAAAGAAGCCGGCGAGATTGCCGGACTCAATGTCCGGCGCATTATTAACGAGCCAACGGCCGCGGCTCTGGCGTACGGCATGGACAAAAAGGGGAAGGATGCAAAGGTCGCTGTCTTTGATCTCGGCGGCGGAACGTTTGACATCTCGATCCTCGAGCTCGGCGAAGGTGTGTTCGAAGTGAAGTCGACCAATGGCGATACTCACCTCGGTGGTGATAATTTCGACATGCGGGTTCTGGAGTATATCGCGGATGAGTTCAAGAAACAGGAAGGAATTGACCTTCGAAAAGATCCGATGGCTCTTCAGCGCCTGCGTGAAGCAGGCGAAAAAGCGAAGATGGAGCTCTCGCAGCTGATGCAGACCGAAATCAACTTGCCGTTTATTACGGCCACCGCTGACGGGCCCAAACATCTCAACCTGACGCTGACACGCGCAAAGTTTGAGCAATTGGTGGAAGACCTGATTCAACGATGCCTTCCCCCCGTGGAGAGAGCCCTGAAGGATGCCGGCTTGAATCCAAGCCAGATCGATGAAGTGATCATGGTCGGCGGGATGACGCGTATGCCCAGGGTGCAAACCCTCGTGAAGGAGATCTTTGGAAAAGAAGGACACAAGGGAGTCAATCCGGATGAAGTCGTTGCAGTCGGGGCAGCGATCCAGGGGGGCGTCCTCTCGGGCGATGTGACTGATGTTCTGCTGCTCGACGTCACGCCGCTCACGCTGGGTATCGAGACGCTGGGTGGTGTCATGACTCAGATGATCCAGGCCAACACCACGATTCCGACGAAGAAGAGCGAGATCTTCTCGACGGCATCCGACAGCCAGCCCTCGGTCGAGATTCATGTCCTTCAGGGCGAGCGGCCGCTGGCGATTGACAATCGTTCGCTTGGACGGTTCCACCTTGACGGGATTCCGCCCGCACCGCGGGGAATTCCCCAGGTCGAGGTAACGTTCGACATCGACGCGAACGGGATTCTTCATGTGTCGGCGAAGGACAAAGCGACGAGCAAGGAACAGAGCATTCGCATCACCTCGTCCAGCGGGCTCAACAAGGAAGAAATCGACAAGATGAAATCCGATGCCCAGTCTCACGCGGCCGAAGACAAAAAGCGGAAGGAAGAGATCGAGATCAAAAACCAGGCTGACAACCTTGTCTTCCAGACGCGGAAGCAGCTCACCGACCTCGGCGAAAAAATGTCCGCCGACGTGAAGGCCAAAGTTGAGAACGCAGCGACTGCACTTGACGAGGCTGTCAAGGGGGGCAACCACAACGACATCAAGGCAAAGATGGATGTGCTCAATACCGTGTGGAACGAAGCGTCAACCAAGATGTACGAATCAGCACGGGCACAACAGACGGCTGGTCCGACAACGGGACAACCGTCCGAAGGACAAGAGCAGCAGCAACAACAACAGCAACAAGCTAGCGCCGACAAGGGCAAGAAGGTCGAAGACGCCGATTTCGAGGTCGTGGACGACAAGTAGCCTCACCTTTAGCCGGCAGCCTGCAGGTTGCAGACGCGGTCAAGAAGAAAAAGGCGAGGTGATCCCTCGCCTTTTTTATACTCTGGAGTGACGAGAATGAATTTCAGCAAATTCACTTTGAAATCGCAAGAAGCTGTACAGAATGCCCAGGAAATCGCTTCGAGCTACAGCAACCAGGCAATCGAGCCGGAGCATCTGTTGGCGGCTCTTGTTCAGGATGGCGAAGGGATTATTGTACCGCTTCTCCAGAAAATCGGTGGCAACATCAACTACCTGAAGATAAAGATCAATGAGTCGATCGAGAAGCTCTCGAAGGTGCAAGGCGGAGGGGCGGGGAACCAGCATTTTTCGGCGGCACTCGGGCAGGCGATCGAGGTAGCTCAGAAGGAAGCCGCGCAGCTGAAGGACGAATACATCAGCACTGAGCATCTGCTGCTCGGACTACTGGATGATGGAAACCGAAAATCCTCCGGTGCGTCAAGGCTTCTTCAGGATCAGGGAGTGACCAAGGACGCGGTCTACAAAGTCCTTCGTGATGTGAGAGGGTCGCAGCGGGTGACCGACCAGAATCCCGAGGACAAGTATCAGTCTCTGGAGAAATTCGGCCGGGATCTGAATGAACTCGCCCGAAAGGGAAAACTCGATCCTGTGATTGGGAGGGAGGATGAGATCCGCCGGGTGCTCCAGGTCCTTTCCCGCCGGACAAAGAACAACCCGGTGCTGATCGGAGATCCAGGCGTTGGCAAGACTGCCATTGCCGAGGGTATTGCACAGCGGATCATCCAGGGCGATGTTCCCGAAACATTGAAAACTAAACGAATCGTTGCGCTTGATATGGGAGCGCTCGTTGCGGGAACCAGCTTCCGCGGTCAGTTCGAAGAGCGTCTCAAGTCCGTACTCAAGGAGGTCTCGGATTCGAATGGAGAGATCATCCTCTTCATTGATGAACTTCATACGCTCGTCGGTGCCGGCGCGGCGCAGGGGTCGGTGGATGCGGCAAATATGCTCAAGCCCGCGCTCGCCCGGGGCGACCTGAGGGCCATTGGCGCGACCACGATTGATGAATACCGGAAATACGTCGAAAAAGACCCTGCATTGGAGCGCAGGTTTCAGCCGGTGCTGGTGGATGAGCCGACCGTCGAGGATACAATCTCAATCCTCAGAGGTCTCAAAGAGCGGTACGAGGTCCATCACGGTGTGCGCATCACTGACGGCGCCATTGTAGCTGCCGCTCAACTGAGTCACCGGTACATTACCGACAGGTTTTTGCCTGACAAGGCAATTGACCTGGTTGATGAATCTGCCGCAAAGCTACGGATTGAAATCGATTCGATGCCGGAAGAACTCGATTCGGTAGAGCGAAGGATCAAGCAGCTCGAAATCGAGCGGGAGGCCATCAAACGAGAACGCGATGAAGACTCCAGGGAACGGTCCGCGGCAATTTCGCAGGAATTGTCACAGCTCAATGAGGAGCGCTCGGAGCTTCGGGTGCACTGGCAGCTGGAAAAGGAACTCATCCAGTCCATAAGGAAGATGAAGGAGGAGATGGAACGCGCCAGGCTTGAGGCGGAGCAGCAGGAGCGGCAGGGAGACCTTGGCCGGGTTGCAGAATTGCGCTATGGCATCATTGCCGGCCTCGAAAAAAACCTCAAAGGTGCTTCCGTCAAATTGGGCGATGTGCAGAAGAACAAGAAGATGCTCAAAGAAGAAGTCGACGCTGAAGACATAGCGGAGATCGTGGCGAAATGGACAGGGATCCCCGTTCAACGCATGCTGGAAAGCGAGCGGGCAAAGCTCCTCCATCTCGAAGACAAGATCCATGAGCGGTTGGTAGATCAGCAGGACGCTGTGAAAGCTGTCGCCGATGCGATTCGCCGAAGCCGGGCGGGTTTGCAGGATGAAAAGCGGCCGATTGGCTCGTTCATCTTTCTCGGGAGCACGGGCGTCGGGAAGACCGAGCTGGCCAGGGCCCTCGCCGAATTCCTTTTCGATGACGAATCCGCTCTCGTTCGTATCGATATGAGCGAGTATATGGAAAAGTTCTCCGTTTCGCGCCTGATTGGTGCTCCGCCGGGGTATGTCGGATACGAGGAGGGGGGGCAGCTGACGGAAGCGGTTCGTCGCAAACCGTACTCTGTCGTCCTGCTCGATGAGATCGAGAAGGCGCACCCGGAAGTATTCAATGTCCTGCTCCAGCTCCTGGACGAGGGGCGGCTGACAGACAGCAAAGGACGAACGGTGAATTTCAAGAATACCATCGTCATCATGACTTCAAACCTCGGATCTCACCTGATTCAGGAGAAGCTGCAGACTCTGAATGAGGACAACCGGGACGCATTGATGGACGATATCAGGGTACGGTTGCTTGACCTGTTGAGGCAGAGTATTCGTCCGGAGTTCCTGAATAGAATCGATGAGATTATTCTCTTTAAGCCACTTACTCTGAGTGAAATCCGGCAAATCGTCGACCTTCAACTGGCAGTCGTGCAGAAGCTTGTTGCAGCGAAGGAGATTACGCTTGAATTTACTGAAGATCTCAGGGAATGGCTCGCGAGGGCAGGTTTTGATCCGAGTTTCGGAGCCAGGCCGCTGAAGCGAACAATTCAGAAACACGTTGTCAATCGGCTCTCTGAAAAAATACTTGCCGGTGAAATTGCATCGGGAGATCACGTTGAGGTCATAGCGGATGAGCGCGGGGGAGCGGCATTCATTACAAAAGTCAGAGGAGATGCCGCCGGATAATTGCATCTGGCTCAACCATGATCCCCCTGTCCTTCCGAGGAGAGGGGGATTTCTTTTTTGTGTGCCGAGCAATTTCTCTGTATCTTGACCCCATGAAGTTCTCTTCTCTCCTTGGGCATACACGCGAAGTGCTCCAGCTCGTGCAGGAATCGGGCAGGCCTGCGGACAATCTCATCGACACCTTCTTCCGTACGCACAAGTACCTGGGTTCCCACGATCGACGGTTTATCGCCGAGACAGCGTATGGTACGTTGCGCCACCTGCGGAGATGTGAAAAGATCCTTGTCCAGGTCCTGGGGGCCCGCGCAGATGGAATGCTCCCGGAGGACGCCTTTCTGCTCCTCGCTGTTACATATCTCGCGGCAATCGATCGCCGGACTCCGCTCAACGTCGCCGATGTCACCGAAGCTGTCAAGTCGGGGAGACTCAGGCCTCATCTGCATGCGATCCTGCAGGAAATCCCCCAAGCGAATCTCCCGGAGCCGGTCGATCCAATGGAACGGATTGGTCAGCAGTATTCCTTTCCGGATTGGATTGTGCGAAGGCTCCTGGATCAATACGGGGAACCGGAGACGGAGCAGATATGTAAGAGCCTCAACGGTCAGGCTCCTTTGACGCTGCGTGTGAACACGTTGAAGACGACGGTTGAGGAATGCCAGAGATCGCTTGCGGAAGAGGATATTCAGACGCAGCCCACCCGGTTGTCGCCCTTCGGGCTCACCGTTTCAAAACGAATGAATGTGTTCCAGTTTCAGGCATTTCGCGACGGGTTCTTCGAAGTGCAGGATGAGGGAAGTCAGCTTCTGCCGTTCCTTATTGACCCGAAACCTACAGCAAAAGTGCTGGATGCATGCGCCGGAGCCGGCGGCAAGACACTCGAGCTTGCGGCATTGATGAAGAACCGCGGTGAAATCGTTGCCTCAGATGTGCACAGCACGCGGCTGGAAGAGCTCCAGCGACGTTTGCGACGTGCCGGTGCTTCGAACGTGAGAGTCCGTCGCGTAGACGATATTGCAGATCTGACAGATCGTTACAGTGACTATTTTGACGTGGTGCTCCTTGATGCGCCGTGCAGCGGAATAGGGACGCTTCGAAGGAACCCGGGAATGAAGTGGGTGGTTACAGAAGAGACGGTGCACGAAGTTGCGGAGAAGCAAATGCATATCCTGGAATCGAGCGTTCAGCTTGTGAAGCCGAAAGGGATGATTGCATATGCTACGTGCACGTTGTTTCGGGAAGAAAACGAAGATATTGTGGAGAGATTTCTTTCAGCCCATCCGGACTTTGCCCTGGAACGCCCGCCGCTGAGTGAATCGAGATTCGATCTCACTCCATTTGCCTCAGGGAAGTACACGAAGCTGTATCCGCACCGGGATGGGACTGACGGGTTCTTCATCGCCGTCATGAGAAGGAACGGGATCTGACATCGGTTGTCTCTGTTGTCTCTGTTCCGTATGACGATGTTCACGTCGATGGGCATTCATGTGGTAGACGCGAGGATTGAATGATGCATAGAATCGTATTCTTTATCTTTCTCTTGTGCGTCCTGTTCCCAGCGGTGCAGGGATGCTCCAAGCCGCCGACTGAAGACGAGCTCCTCAAGTCGGCAACATTCCACCATGGCAACGACGAGTTCGACGCGGCGCTGAGCGATTTTCAACAACTGACCGAACTCTACCCGAAAAGCGGTAAGATGCCCGAGGTCCTGTATGCGATGGCAATAATCTATCAGCAGGAGAAGAAAGAGTTCAGGAAGGCAGAATCGCTCTACACGAAACTCGCGATGGAATTTCCGGGGGAGCCGACGGCCCAGGGGGCCGCATATCAGAGGGCAAGGATCCTTGCGTGGAACCTCCACTCGCCCGACTCTGCCGAGACGGCATACGAGTTGTTTCTCCAGAGATATCCCGATATCATGGCAGCCTCATCTGCCCGACAGGAGCTCGATTCATTGAAAAAGACACTGTCCCTGCCGAAGTAAACTATGCAGGATGCTCTGAAATATCTTCAGCCTGAAGTTGTCGCTCAGCTCGCGAACATGGAACTGCGCGCGCGGCTCGTTGTCGAAGGCTTCATCACCGGTCTCCACAAAAGCCCGTACCACGGTTTCAGCGTCGAGTTTACGGAGCATCGGCCCTACATGCCCGGCGATGAGATCAAGCACATTGATTGGAAAGCATACGGCAAAACCGACCGGTACTATATCAAAGAATTCGAAGAAGAGACCAATCTCAAGTCATATCTCATCCTCGACGCAAGTAAGTCGATGGAGTACGCCTCTCCTGGCAATATCAAGAAAATTGAGTACGCATCGTACGTCGCCGCTGCATTGGGGTACCTGATGGTCGAGCAGCGCGATGCCGTCGGCCTTTCAGTGTATGATGAGCGCGTTCGGACGCACCTGCCGCCACGAGCAACAAAGCTGTATCTGCAGCAAATTTTGCGCGAGCTGGAAAATGTTACTACGGGCAACAAAACGGGGACTGCCCAATCGCTGCACGAAGTCGCAGAGAGGATTAAACGCCGCGGGCTCGTAGTCGTGTTGAGCGATTTGTTTGACGACCCAGCACGTGTATCCACTGCGCTGAAGCACTTCCGGCACAAGAGAAATGAGGTCATTGTCATGCAGGTACTCGACCCCCTGGAGCGCTCGTTCGCATTTGGCACGGATGCGGTCTTCCGCGACATGGAAACGGGGGAGGAGCTGCTGACCCAGCCGTGGCACATACAGGCGGCATACAAGCAGTCCTTTCACGAATTTCTGGAATTCTACAAGCGGGAATGCCGTGAAAATGCAATTGACTACGTTCTGCTTGATACCACGACGCCGTTTGATCGGGCCCTGTTTGAGTATCTGAACAAGCGCAAGAGAATCCACTGAAGAATCGGGTGATCCCGCGATCTGTCCATCGGGAAGGCGAACCACTGGATGCACAAGCCCTGAAGACCATCTTCAGATGACCCCGTGAATCCGTGACCTGGCTCGCTCTGAAGCCATCTGTCTTCGTCGGGATGTGGCAAGCCGCAAAATGCATAGTAAACCTATACCTACTACCTGCAACTGAGCATTGGCTGAAGACAAGATCATAGTGAAGGGCGCGCGCGTCCACAATCTCAAGAACATCGATGTGGAGATGCCCCGCGACCAGTTGATCGTGATAACCGGGCTGTCTGGCTCGGGCAAATCGAGCCTCGCGTTCGATACGATCTACGCGGAAGGACAGCGACGTTATGTCGAGAGCCTCTCGGCCTACGCTCGGCAGTTTCTCGGTTTGATGGAGCGTCCCGATGTGGACTACATCGAAGGGCTCAGCCCGTCGATTTCGATCGAACAAAAGACCGTCAGTACCAATCCGCGCTCGACTGTCGGGACTGTGACGGAGATCTATGATTTTCTCCGTTTGCTGTTCGCCAGGGTTGGAACGCAGTTCTGCTACAATTGCGGACGTAAGGTCCAGCGGCAAACTGTCGATCAGATCATCGACGCTCTACTTCAATATCCAGTCGGATCCAAAGTGCAGATTCTCGCTCCTGTTGTGAAAGGACGCAAGGGGCACTACCGGGAGCTTTTTGAGCAGATCCTGAAAGATGGATTCGTCAGGGTTCGTATCGACGGCACGATCAAGGAGATCACGGAGGGACTGAAGGTCGACCGGTACAAGATTCACAACATGGAAATCGTCGTGGACAGGCTTGCCGTTAAGAAGGACGCCCGGTCCCGCGTTGCTGAATCTGTCGAGGTCGCTCTGCGATACGGCAACGGGGCCTTGATCGTTTTTGACGGGGAAAAGGATCAGCTTTTCAGCAGCCACTACGCCTGCCATGTGTGCGGTATCAGCTACGAGGAGCCATCGCCCGGTTCATTCTCCTTCAATTCCCCCGCCGGATCCTGCCCGAATTGCGAAGGGCTTGGGGAGAAGAAGGCGTTTGATCTTCGGCTGGTTATCCCTGACGATACAAAGAGCATCAACGAGGAAGGACTGGCCGCGCTTGGCAAGCCGCGACCGACATGGATGTTTAGTCAGTTGCGCGCAGTTGCCAAGAAGCACGGTTTCACATTTGACACGCCCTTGATGGACCTTTCCGCACAGGCGAAACAGGTCCTGCTGCACGGTGGAGGGGATGAGAAATTCGAAATTGAGTACGCACAGAACGGCCGAAAGACTGTCACCTACCGGCACCGGTATGGCGGTGTGATGGATATGCTGAAGCGATTCTATGAGGAATCGAACTCCAACAACATCCGGGAGTGGGTGGAGTCGTTCATGACAACGACACAGTGCGAGTTGTGCGGGGGAGGAAGACTCCGCAAGGAGAGCCTTTCGATAAAACTCGAGGATTCAAAGACCGGAGAGCTTTTTACAATGCCGGATGTAGTGTCCCTCTCTATCGTCAGCGCCCGTCGTTTCTTTTCTTCGCTTTCCCTCACGTCTCGTCAGGGTGAGATCGCCCGACCAATTCTGAAGGAAATCACGCAGCGGCTCGACTTTATGCTGAATGTCGGGCTCGACTATCTCACCCTCAACCGTACGGCTCGGACGCTCTCTGGCGGAGAAGGTCAGAGAATCAGACTGGCCACGCAGATCGGTACGCAGCTTGTCGGGGTCCTCTACATCCTGGATGAACCCAGCATTGGTCTTCACCAGCGCGACAATATCAAGCTCATCAACTCGCTGAAATCGCTCCGCGATTTGGGGAATACCATCGTCGTCGTCGAGCACGACAAGGAAACGATCCTGAGCGCCGATTACGTCGTTGATCTTGGTCCGGGAGCCGGTGAACATGGCGGATATGTCGTGACCTGCGGAGCGCCTCACGAACTCAAGGTGAGAAACGAGAAGCTGAAACGCTCCGGAAACGGCCTCGAGGGGCAATCGCTCACGGCCCTCTATCTGAAAGGAAAAAGAAGCATCGATGTTCCGGCTGCACGGCGGAAGGGAAACGGCAAGTGGCTGTCTGTCACCGGATCTGCCGGGAACAACCTGAAGAACATCACGCTGAAAGTGCCTCTCGGGCGCTTCGTGTGCGTGACCGGCGTGAGCGGTTCGGGGAAATCGACCCTGATCAACGAAACGCTTTATCCCATACTTTCGAACAAGTTCTACCGGACGCGAATGGTGCCCCTCCAATTCAAGTCGATCAAGGGGCTGGAGCATATCGACAAGGTCATTGACATCGACCAGTCTCCGATAGGGCGCACACCCCGCTCTAATCCGTCGACATATACAGGGGTCTTCACGCTCATCCGTGATCTGTTTACCCAGTTGCCAGAGGCGAAGATCCGCGGCTACAAAGCAGGAAGGTTCAGCTTCAACGTGCAGGGAGGACGATGCGAAGAATGCGAAGGGGACGGGGTCAGGAAGATCGAAATGAACTTCCTGCCGGACGTTTACGTGCTCTGCGATGTCTGCAAAGGGAAGCGATACAACAGAGAGACTCTCGAGGTTCACTTCAAAGGTAAATCGATTTCTGATGTCCTCGACATGACGGTTGACGAAGGGATGGAACTGTTCAGCGAGTTCCCACGCATCCTCCGTCATCTGCAAACACTGCACGATGTTGGCCTCGGGTACATACGCCTCGGTCAACAGGCAACGACGCTCTCGGGCGGCGAAGCACAGCGTGTGAAGCTCTCCACGGAGCTCTCAAGAGTCGGAACCGGAAAAACACTCTACATTCTCGATGAGCCGACAACCGGACTTCACTTTGAAGACATCCGGATGCTTCTTTCCGTGCTTGACAAGCTTGTGGACAAAGGGAACACAGTTATTGTGATCGAGCATAACCTTGATGTCATCAAGACGGCTGACTGGATCATTGATCTTGGTCCGGAGGGAGGAGATGCGGGCGGAGAAATCGTTGCTGAGGGGACTCCCGAAGACGTGGCTGCTGCTGAGAAATCCTATACAGGTCAATTCATCAAACGAGAGCTGTCACAGTAGGGTTTGTTTCGGGTCAACGCGAGACCCACCTGTTCCCCTTTATAGTGAATCTCCACTTCTTCTCTCTCCCCTGACTGATCCCGATTCTCGTTGACCGTGCCACCTTCGCCGAAGTAATCGCAGATGCTGCGACGATATAAACTTCATCCTCCAGAAGGTTCGCTCCGTTCTGCTTCCAATGAATAGAGAGCGCCTGACAGAGCTTCGCAGGTCCGTTGGTGAGATTGTGATGATGCGGATTTCTGGACAAGCGAGCTCCGAATCTGTTTTTCGCCATCGCTTCGATACCTTCCATCGGCTCAATTGCCCGGATCAAAACCGCTTCTCCGCTTTCTTTTCTCCCTGTGACAACATTGGCGCAGAAGTGCATGCCGTACGTGAAGTAGATATAGAGACGTCCTCCCCCCCCAGTACATCACCTCGTTGCGCTTCGTTTTGCCCCTGAACGTATGAGCTGCCGGATCGAGTGCTCCCCGGTACGCCTCGGTTTCGACAATCCTGCCGATCAGCCTCATGCCTTTGTGGTGCCGAACGATGCATTTGCCGAGCAGCTCTCTGGCCACTGTCAGCGTCGGGCGCTGGTAAAACGAAAGAGGTAGTTTTCTCAATTGTCGAATTGCGATTGAGGATTGTCGATTGTGTACTTGCCGGTGGAGTGTTCAGAACCCCCCGACGCAATTGCGAAACTCGTAGAGAGCCTGCAGGCAGGTCCCATCTCATTACGGCTCACCGAAGTACCTAAAGTCTATGGAGCTAAGAGTATTCCTCTCAAGGTGAATGTAGGTGAAAATAGAGTGAGTTTCAAACGAGCGTCGTGCCGAAACGAATGCGCCGGGGGTCCGGCTTGTAAATGTCTTGCCGATATTCTATTTTGATCCTTATCATGCACCGCAAACTGAAATGGCGGCTGGAATCGACGGGGTCGGAGATTGTCCATGAGGATGATCAACTGCTCGTTCTGAACAAGCCAGCGAACCTGCTCGTCCTTCCTGACCGGATCCGGCACGATCTTAAGAGTCTCGATGCCATCCTCTCCGAGGAACTGGGAACGGCCTACGTCGTGCACAGGATCGACAAGGAAACGAGCGGCATCATCGTGTACGCGAAATCGGCTGAAGTGCAAGCTGCTCTGAATGACCAAATCGAGCATCGACTTGTGGAAAGAGTCTATTTCGCAATCGTGGCTGGTGCGCCAGCGGTCGAGTCAGGGCGCATCGATACGCCCATAGCCGAGAGGGTTCATGAGGTGTCTGATCTGAAAGTGAATATTCGGGCTGGGAGGGACGCCGTCACCGAATTTCGGGTACTCGAACGTTTCAAAGGATACACCCTCCTGGAATTAAGGCCACGCACCGTGAGGATGCATCAGATCAGACTCCACCTGCAATCGATTGGAACTTCACTCCTCGCAGACCGGACGTATGGCGATGGTCAGGCGTTCTTCCTTTCCCATATCAAGCCGGGATACAGACCTGAAGGGGAGGAGAAGCCACTGCTGGACAGGACCGCGCTCCATTCGTTTGCCATTTCGTTCGACCACCCTGAATCCGGTGCTCGCACGAATCTCATGGCTGAGCTGCCAAAGGACATGAATTCTGTTCTGCGGTATCTGAGGAAGTTTCGACTGTAGGGAAAGGAAGTGCAGTGGGGAGAAATGCGAATACCGATATCCTAGACAGAGACGGAGAGCGGAAGATCATAACTGAGCACTCTGTTTCCGTGGCTCTTGTGGAGATGTCCTGGCATTGAGTTCTCAGACCACCCTCGAGCTTCGGTCTTAGAAACTCGGGTTTGATATCTTTCTGTTGCTCAAAACAGCTTGTCCTGCCCCGGAGGTCTTTTTACCGCGCCGAGGTGCTTGTATGCCATCGATGTTGCCTCGCGGCCTCGGGGAGTCCGTTGCAAGAACCCTTCCTGAATGAGATAGGGTTCGTACACTTCTTCAATTGTCCCTGGCTCTTCGCCGACGGCGACCGCAAGCGTGTTCAGTCCAACCGGTCCACCCGCATATTTCTCGATGATCGCATGGAGGATTCGTTTATCCATTTCATCCAGGCCGTGGTCATCAACTTCAAGAGCGCGAAGGGAGTACTGAGCAACCTCACGCGTCACAACTCCACCATGGTCTGACAGTCTCTTGTCGGCTTGTGCGAAATCCCGGCAGCGTTTCAGAAGCCTGTTCGCAATTCTCGGAGTACCGCGGGAACGTCGTGCGATTTCCCGGCTCGCATCAGATGCGGTGTCGATCGCAAGTATCTCCGCAGACCGGGTCACGATGGACTCGAGCTCCCCCACGTTGTAGTAGTCGAACCGGTTGGTAATGCCGAACCGGGAACGAAGAGGAGAACTGAGGAGCCCGGCGCGCGTAGTCGCGCCGACGAGCGTGAACGGCTCAAGGTTCAGCGAAATGGTTTTTGCCCCGGGACCGCTGTCGATGATAATGTCCACCCGGAATTCTTCCATCGCCGAATACAGGTACTCCTCGATTTTTACCGGGACCCGATGAATCTCATCGATGAAGAGCACTTCCCCCCTCTGGAGCGACGTGAGAATACCGGCGAGATCTCCGGGTTTCTCGAGCGCGGGACCGGACGTGACTTTGATTCCGACGCCCATTTCGTTGGCAACGATGAATGCCAGCGTGGTTTTACCAAGGCCCGGAGGGCCCGTGAGGAGAACGTGGTCGAGCGGCTCCTTCCGTTGTTTTGCAGCTGCGATGAAAATTCTAAGGTTCTCGACGAGTTTCTGCTGGCCCACGAACTCGCCAATCCGGGCCGGACGCAACGTCTGGTCGAGCTCCAATTCGTTCTCGAGCCTTTCGGGCGATGTATGGTCTGAATTTCTCATATGTACTGAAGGTAGCAAGGAAGGGAGAGAGTTTCAATGGTTGAAGTGAGCATCGGCCCGGTTCGCAGGGCCGGAAACCCACTTGTCTCAGGTCGTATATCGGAGGGCTTTCTTGATAAGATTCTGAAGAGAGAGTTTCTCTCCATTCATCTCGGCCAAAACCTGGCGAATCGCTTTCTCCGCAACCGGTCTGTTGTAGCCCAGAGAGGTGAGGGCGAGGAGCGCTTCCTCACGCAATTCATCTTCTCCATCCGGACGCCCTACCGATGTCGGTCCCGCCGTGTCGATCTTTCCGATCTTGTCGCGCAGCTCGATCACCAATCGCTCCGCCGTCTTTCGCCCGACTCCGGGAATAGCTGTCAGCGCTGAAACATTCTCCTTCGAGATGTGCTGTTTCAAATCGGAGACGGCGATTCTGGAGAGAATTCCCTGCGCAATTTTCGGGCCGATACCGTTGACGGAAATGAGCAACTTGAAGAACACGCGCTCATCGTCGGTGGCGAAACCAAAGAGCTGCAATAGGTCCTCACGCACGTGAAGGTGTGTGAGGATTGTTGCGTTTGAACCGACCTCCCCCAGTTTCTCAAAGGTCGAGAGGGGAATCGTCACTGCATATCCCACACCGTGCACATCGAGGACAATGTCGGTTGGGTTTTTAACTTTCAGAATTCCCGTCAGAGACGCGATCATCGGGGCCTCGCTAGTTTTTCCGGATGTGCCTGGACGTAGGCTTTCCACGAACTGCTGGACTGTTTGGGCTTGCCGGATGCCTTTCCGCCTCTCTGCGCCTTGATCGAGGCGTGGCAATGGCAAAGTGCTACGGCGAGAGCGTCGGTTGAATCATAGAACTTCAGAGGGGACTTCAGATTCAGAATTGATTGAACCATGTAGCTGACCTGGTCCTTTGAAGCGGCTCCGTTTCCGACGACCGCCCGCTTGACTTCGCGGGGTGAGTACTCCGCCGTTGGTATTTCATGATTGACTGCGGCGAGAATGGAGACTCCTCGTGCGTGTCCCAGTTTCATAGCCGACTGGGCGTTCTTGCCATAGAAAGCTGTTTCGATGGCGAACTCATCGGGGTGGTGACGGTCGATCACGGTGCAAAGGGCCGCGTAAATTGACTTCAGGCGGACCGGCATTGTCGTGCCGCTGCGATTCTGAATGACGCCAACATCGAGGACCTTGAACTTGCCGCTCTTTGCCTCGATGACGCCATAACCGGTTATGAGGGTTCCGGGATCAACACCCAGGATTATCATCGTCCGTTCGCGGTCAGCCGGCATTCAGGGAAGCCAGCACGCTCTCATCGATGTCGAAATTTCCATAGACGTGCTGGATGTCGTCGTGGTCTTCAAGCCCCTCGATGAGTTTGATGAGGGTCTCGGCATCTTTGCCTTCAACTTTGACAGTGTTCTCGGGGACCATCTGAATCTCGGAGTGCTCGATCGGGATCTTCCGGTCCTCGATGGCCTTCTTCACCTTTTCGAGTACATCGGGGATTGACGTAATAAAAAAGTGTTCCTCGTCCGAGGCCATATCGTCGGCACCGGCATCCAGGATGATTCCCATAAGCTCGTCCTCGCCGATCTTGTTGCGGAGGACGGTGATCTGCCCTTTCCTGTGAAACTGATATGCCACGGATCCCGATGCAGCGAGCTTTCCATGATTGCGATCGAGGACGTGACGAATCTCGTTCACGGTCCTTGTCTTGTTGTCTGTCACCGCCTCGATCAGCAGCGCTACGCCGGCCGGACCATACGCCTCATACGTCGCATCTTCGTATGCCATCCCGGGCAATTCTCCGGTTCCCTTTTGAATAGCCC
The DNA here is from genome assembly GCA_026390595.1 of Ignavibacteriales bacterium. Taxonomy (NCBI): domain Bacteria; kingdom Pseudomonadati; phylum Ignavibacteriota; class Ignavibacteria; order Ignavibacteriales; species Ignavibacteriales bacterium. The sequence continues at coordinate 443,819 of JAPLFQ010000020.1, read as the reverse complement.
GCTTGATGTTGTCTGCAGGCATGTTGCCGGATTTCGCTTTGTCGATCGCCAGACGGAGGCGCGGGTTCCCGGATGGGTCACCACCGCCAAGCCTTGCCGCGATTGTGATTTCTTTGATGATCTGCGTGAACATCTTGCCGCGCTTTGCGTCTGTCACGGCCTTTTTGCGACGGATTGTCGCCCATTTCGAATGTCCTGACATGGACTTTGCCTCTTACGTGTGGTAGGGCAGGAGATTTCTTGGGGCGTGTTTCCTCGCTACTTCAATCCTCATTTCAAGTCTCGAATCTTCAGCTGAGGCATCGCCTCCCCCGCATATTCACCTTCATCGAGGGAGAAGGCGATGTCGATTGTCTTCCTGCCGTGCAGCAAGTTCTCCATCAAAGACCCAAGGTTGAATCCAATTGCGTCGAAGACCTGACCATTCGCCCTGACCTTGAATTTCAAGTGATTGCGCCCGACAATACGCGGTGTTCCATACAACTCCACATTTCGTGCAACGAAGACTGGTCGCATGTTTCCAGGGCCAAACGGAGCAAACTGGCTGAGGATCCGGACGAACTTTGGCGTGATCTCACGAAGCGGAATTTCTGCGTCGATGCGGATTTCGGGAGTCAGGAGCTCTTCTGTGAGAAGCTCTTTCGCGACGATGTTGAAGGCTTCTTTGAACTCGTCCAGCCGAGCGACTTCGACGGAGAGACCTGCTGCATACTTGTGTCCGCCGAATTGCACGAGTTTGTCTTCGCACCGTTTGAGCGCCTTGTAGATATCGAATCCCGCGACACTTCGGGCAGACCCCTTTGCGATTCCATCGACAGTGGTCATCATTATTGTTGGCCGATAGTAGCGCTCGACGAGCCGCGAGGCGACGATCCCGATGACTCCCGGATGCCATGTTTCCTGGTGAAGGATAATGGCCCCTTCACTTTCCAGATCGAGGAATTTCTCGACAATTTCCTGCGCTTCGATGAACGTGTCCTCGTCGATTTTCCTGCGGTTCTTGTTTTCTTCTTCAAAAATGCGAGCGCGATCGAGGGCTACCGTGAACGAATCTGAGGTGAGCAGTTCCACCGCCCGTGTCGCGTCTCCCAGCCTGCCGACGGCATTGATTCTTGGAGCAAGGACAAAAACGATCTGTCCGGCAGTGATGGTGCCGAGCCTCAAACCAGATGACTCGATAAGTGCGTGTACTCCCGGACGAGGATTGGTGTTAAGGAGCTCGAGCCCAAGTTTGACGAGGATGCGATTCTCACCGGTGAGGTTCACGATGTCGGCAGTCGTCGCAAGTGTCACAAAATCCAGGTACCGGTCGAGTGACTGCCCGCCCTCTTCGAGGTACGGATGGAGAACCGCATTTTGCGAAAGTGCCTGGATGAGTTTGAAGGCGACGCTGCACCCGCACAGTGTCTTGTATGGATAGTTACACGTGGGTTTCAAAGGATCCAGTACGGCATATGCGGACGGAATGACATCACCCGGCTCGTGATGGTCGCAGACGATGACCTCGATGCCCAACTCATGTGCCCGTTCTATCGGTTTCAGCGCCGTGATCCCACAATCGACAGAGACGATGAGCTGCACGCCGCGGTCCTTTGCACGTTCGACGCCTGACACCGAAAGCCCGTAGCCGTCTTTGATTCTGTCCGGTATGAAGTATTCGACGTCTGCGTGAACGCTTGTGAGAAAAGTCCAGAGCAATGCCGCCCCGTTTGTGCCATCAACGTCGTAATCACCGTAGACGAGGAGCTTCTCCTTGTTCGCGATGGCACGCACAATTCGCTCGACGGCGAGGTCCATACCATCCATAAGAAACGGGTCGTGAAGATCCTCGAGACTTGGGCGGAAGAAAGCCTTCGCTTTTTCGAAGGTATCGATGCCTCGTTTGACCAGAATCTCGGCGAGCACGGGGGAGACCGTGAGCTCATCGCTGAGCCTCTTGATCTTTTCCATGTCCGGAGGAGAAAGCTCCGTGCTTGGGAATGTCCAGCGATATTCGCGTACAGGGGTCATGGGTCGTGGCGTTATTGAAAATGCAGGAAGTGGCCGGCCGATAAGCCGAATTCTGTCTGATCCCGATCCGACGGATGTCAAACCGGAATGAGGCAGTCATTTCTCTAGGCGACCTACCCATCCCGTCCCTCCGAAGAGGATTGAACGGGCAGCTCTCTCTCACGAAGCGTGAGAACGGGACTTACATGGTCTTGCACCAGGCGGGGTTTGTCGTGCCTTCGACATTACTGCCGAAGCGGTGGTCTCTTACACCACCTTTTCACCTATCTCTTCCGCCAGAGGCGAAAGATGTATGTTTTCTGTGACACTGTCCGTTCCTGCAGGATGTTGCCTGCAGGACCCTCAGTTGACCTGAGGCGCCTCGCCCTTTGGTGTTCGGACTTTCCTCCCCACTCGCGAACGAATGGAGCGACTGCCTGGCCGACCACACCTGCTAAGTTGTAGTTCCTTTTCTGGAAACTTGTCAAACTTTGATAGCCTTGCGTGAATCGATTCCGAGGTTCGCAAGCTCGTCAGCTTCTTTGTTCAATTCTCTCCTGACGTGCTTGATCTCGAACTCGAATGCCGCCGCCGCAAGGAGACGGCGAACCTTGAGATACAACACTTTGAGTTTCAGGTCCTTCACCTTGTATTCTCCGAGAACCTGGCGGACCATGAGTTCGCTGTCCGAATGGACAACAAGGCGGGAGCACTTCGTTTTCGGCGCGCTCTTGAGGCACGCTAGAAGGGCCGTATATTCCGCGACATTATTGGTCGTTTCGCCGATATAGCCGTGGAGTTTCACCAGTGTCGCGCCCTGCTCGTCCTTGAAAATGACACCAATCCCGCTTTCGCCGGGGTTCCCACGAGCTGCGCCGTCCGTAAAGGCGTGCACCGTCATAGAGCGTTGCCGTAACTGTCCACGATATCGTCCGAGACCAGGAGCCGGCCGCAGTGTTCGCAAGTCATGAGCTTGGAGTTCTTGCGCAATTCGACCGCGACCTGAGGAGGCACACGTTTGAAGCATCCGCCGCAGGCGTTCCGGCGCACAGGCACGACGGCTTTGCCGTCCAAGGCACTGCGGACCCTTGCGTACAGCTTCAGGTCAGCTTTCTCGATACGAACCACGAGCTTATCCCGCTCATGCTTCAGTTTCAACTCCTCGTCTTCGTGTTCCTTGTTGACGAGGTCAAGCTCAGCCCGTCGATCCTTCAGCTCCTTCTTGAGCTCCTCCAATTCGGGGTTCAGGACCTCGAGGTCCTGCTTCGCGATCGATGTCTTCCCCTCTGTGCTCTCCATCTCCTTCTCAAGGGCGATAATGCGCTCCTGCGACAGATCGATTTCTCTCGTCAGTGCGTCATACTGTTTGTTGGTCTTTATCTGGAATTGCTGTTCCTTGTATTTCTCGATTTTCTGCTTCGTCGTCACGATCTCAAGTTCGATTGCGTCTCGCCGGACCAAGGATCCCTTGACGGTGCTTTCGAGTCCTTTCCTCAACGCTTCCTTCTCCTGAAGCTTCTTCTCCAACACATCCACGAGGTGGGGGAGATCTCCTTTGAGTTCGTGGAGCTCATCGAGATTCGAGTCGACTCGTTGAAGGCCATACAATCCTGAAGTTTCTTCTCCAGAACATCCACGAGGCGGGGGAGATCTCCTTTGAGTTCGTGGAGTTCATCAAGACTCGAGTCGACTCGCTGAAGACCAAACAACAGGCGTAATCGGTTTTCCAAATGATACTCCTTCAGTATTGCTAGTAAGAATGAATTGGATTTGTTGAATGCTGTGTAAGTGAAACAACGAGTTTCTCGTTTTGTGATGCCGCCCATGAGCGGAGTTTCGAGGCGAGGACCGGGAGAACCACCTGCTCTGTCTCCCAATGGCCTGCATCGACAAGGGCAATGCGGCCCGCTGCTTCATGGAACGGGTGATAGCGAACATCGGCCGTGACGAACACATCTGCCTTCGCGCTGACGGCATGCTCCAGCAACTCTGCACCTGCGCCTCCGCAGACCGCAACGCGCTGGATTTTCTGAGTCAGGGAACCAGTGAACCGGACTGACTCAGCGTGGATTGCCTTCTTTAGCCTCGTAAGAAACGCTTTCAGCGGAATTGACCGCGGGAGATCGCCTAGAGCTCCCATCCCGAAATTTGGATTCGTATTCTCCAGGGAATAGATGTCGTAGGCAACTTCTTCGTACGGATGCGCTGATTTCATCGCGGCGACCACCGCCTGCAGACGCGCACGAGGAACGATCATCTCAAGCCGGGTCTCGTCGACTTCTTCGAGCCGAAGAGGCTTTCCCGAAAACGGGCTGGATTTTTCAGAGCCTCGGAATTGTCCTATTCCTTCCGACCGGAAAGAACATGACGTATACTCTCCCACGACGCCGGCGCCAGCCTCTGCCATCGCTGCCGTCACCGCTTCGACGTAATCGGCTGGAACGAACACCGCCAGTTTTGCAAGCGAGTCCTTCATGGGTGCCAGGAAGACCGGGTTCGGTATTCCGAGCGCCCGGGCAAGTGCAAAGCTGACTCCGTCCGGAGAGGCATCGAGATTCGTGTGAGCCGAGAAAAGAGCGATGCGATGTTCTGCCAAAGAGAGTAGAAGTGAGCCAACAGGTGTTGAGTCGGAGATCGATGACGGCGGCCGGAACAAGAGGGGGTGATGGGAAACAATGAGGTCGATGTCCTTCCGGATTGCTTCTCCGACGATCTCGGGAGTGACGTCCAGCGCGACAAGAACGTTCTTCACTCTCCGGGAACGACGGCCCACCTGAAGGCCGACATTATCACGCTCCCACGCGGTCCATCGCGGGACCCATGATTCAAAAAATCGTTCTATGTCCGCCAGTTTCATACTTGTACGGATTCGGGACAAAAAAAGTGTCCCGCCTTCTGGGCGGGACACTTGTGGGAATTCTGTTGTGGAGACTTGGGAAACTTGAGATCGAGTTGTCTGGGCCTTATCCGATTCGACATCGCCAATGGAATACGCTTAACAGAACATTGCCATATACACGGTTACTGTCACCCACCATGATAGAGAAAATCCGGCTTACTTGCAAGAGCCTTGCATTGACGAAAATGCGCGGAAACGTTCAATCGCAGGAAGGCTATTGGCGGTTTGACGGCGTTGGAGAACTCTGAGCGGCGGCCGTAACGGTGGTGCCGTGGAAGTCAATCCGCTCGAAGCTGATGTCACGGAGCCGCTTCACTTCCGACTCGATCTTCTGAAAATTCTCTTCGAATTCCTTCAGTATGCTCTTGTCTTCCTCGGTCGGGGACTGGCGGCGGATCAGATCGGCGCTGATTTTGATGGCTGCGAGGGGATTGTTGAATTCATGACAGACCGTGACGACGAGTTCTCGGATTGCCTCCGCCCGTTTTTCGGCGATGAGCATCCGTTTCTCAACGGCTGTGATCTGTTTGTACATACGAACGCGATCAAGGACGTTCAGGATGGTGCGAGGGAGGACAGATTCAGCCAAATCTTCCTTGATGAGGAAGTCCTCGACACCGAGCTTCATTGCTTCGATGGCCAGCTTGAAATCACGGGTCGCTGTCACGAAGACGATCGGAATCTCGGAATTCAACTGATTCAGCTGGAGGCAGAACTCCAGCCCGTTCGAGCCGGGAAACACGTAGTCTGTGAGGATCAGGTCAATAGCATTGTTTGACTGAATCTCCTGAAGCGCCTCTTCCACACTCTCTTTCCAAACCAGATTAAACTCCCGATTCTGGAAGAGTTGGAGTTGTCGTTGGACGATTTTGGCAAAGCCGATGTCATCATCGGCCAGGAGAACATTAATTGCTTTCAGGGGTTTCTGTGGTGTGGGTGTGCTCATTGTGAGGGATAAAGGTAAAAATTCTTTGTGTGATTTGCAACGAGTTGGGGGACGAGCACAGACCAAAACGATATCTCAGAAGAAGGTTGTGCGATTCGTTTGCCCAGAAGTTGCTCGTTTGCTTTTCTGTGGGATTTTCTCTATGTTATTTTGTCTCAGAGCAACAATAACGCTCTCTGGCAGCTTGATCGCGGATCTCCCAAGGAGAATTCTTATGGCAGAAAAGAATAGAATTCTGGTTGTCGATGACGAAGACGCTCTCCGGACGGTCTTGAGCGCTGAACTGGAGGGGGAGGGATACAGAGTCTCGTCAGCGGGAGATGGAGCCGAAGCGATCAATATCCTCCGTGGGCAAATCTTCGATTTGATCCTTCTCGACATCAAGATGCCGAACGTCGATGGATTCGAAGTGCTGAAATTCGTGAAGGAGACCCAGCCGGCCACGAAAGTCATCATGCTGACCGGTTTTGCCGACCTGAAAAACGCAATTGAATCAAAAAAACTCGGCGCTGAGGATTTCGTCAGCAAACCGTACGATCTTGTCGATCTGCTTACGACGGTCGAACGCGTCCTGAGTGGTCTCTAGCCTCGACGACGAACCGGTGATGCCATGGCGAAGAAGTACCGGATCCTGGTTGTCGACGACGAAGAATCAATAACCTTCCTTCTCAAGACAGAGCTCGAAGAACTCTCCGATTTTGACGTCGATGTCGCACTCAACGGCACCGAAGCGATCAACCTCATTCAGTCCACCATTTACGACATTATCCTCCTCGACATCAAAATGCCCCGCGTCAGCGGCATCGATGTGCTCAGGTTCATCAACGAGCACTCACCTGCGACGCAGGTCATCATGTTAACAAATGTCAGCGACTACAAGACGGCTATCGAAACGATCAAGCTCGGAGCGTACGACTTCGTCAGCAAGCCGTACGATACGCCGCAACTGCTCGCGACGGTCCGGCGCGCCGCCGAACGCCGCCAGCTCGTCATCGACAAAGAGGTGATGAAACGTGAGCTGAATCGCATCAGCGGCCCGAGTGGGTTGGTCGGCGAATGTGCCGTGTTCCGTCAGGCTGTCGACAATGCCCGAAAGGTCGCGGATAGCGAGGCGTTTGTTCTGATCCAGGGTGCGAGCGGGACGGGCAAAGAGCTTATTGCACATCTTCTCCATAATGAGAGTCCTCGGAAAGACCAGCCTTTCGTCGCTGTCAACTGTGCCTCCATTCCGGATCAACTCCTCGAGAGTGAACTGTTCGGACATGAAAAAGGGGCGTTTACAAACGCCTACGCTGCCAAGCAAGGACTTGTCGAAGTCGCAAATGGAGGGACGCTGTTTCTTGATGAAGTTGGGGACATCAGCCAGCCAACTCAGGCCAAGCTGCTCAGATTTCTGGAGACGGGCGAATTTCGGAGAGTCGGCGGGACGAATTCCATGAAGGTCGATGTGAGAGTCGTGTCCGCCACCAATAAGCTCCTTCCCCAGGAGGTACAGGCCGGACGTTTCCGAGAGGATCTGCTGTATCGTCTCAATGTTGTAAGCATCAAGCTTCCTTCTCTCTTGGAACGAAAAGAGGACATCCCCCTGCTCGTTGATTACTTCCTGAAGCGAAAGACCAAGGCTGGTCCCAAGAAAGTAAGCCCCGAAGCGATGTCGATCTTGATGCGCTACGATTGGCCGGGAAATGTGCGTGAACTGGAACACGTAATCGAAGGAGCAACTGTCCTGAGCCAGGGAGGCACCATCGAGGCCAGGGATCTATGGATCAATCCGTCTCTTTCTGGAAGTTCGGACGTTCCACGGATCGAGCGTCAAGAGGATCAAGGAGTTCTTCCCTCCCTTGAAGAGATCGAAAGAATCCACGTCGAGAAAGTGCTGCGAGCCAACCAGTGGAACAGGCTCAGGACGGCACAGGTCCTCGGCATCACCGCAAAAACACTCTATCTCAAGATCAAGAAATACGGGATTAAGAACTCCGGCTCCACAGAGAGTTGATCCTTCTCACACGTCCCGACCCCCCCCCGTCCCACCAGATCTACTCAATATGTGCGCTCACAAGTGAACCGTCAATTGGGAAGTTGAGTTCGTGATGACCCGGGCGGCACACGATCGTGAAATCCAGGGTTGGAAACACAAGGAATAGGGATGATCGCACGGAAAGTGGCTGCGAGAAATAATAAATCATGATTATCTGATGCAACTTTCTCTCTGAACCGCCGTCAAATACTATGTAGGGAGCATAACGCTACCTCCTTCTTGATGGGCCAGTCATCGGTCGCCTATGGTGGGACGACTGAGAAACTGGCCTTCTTTTTTCCCTTCTCCAATGCTTTCCTTGACTTTTGGGCGTTTGTTGAGTAGTTTTTTTGTTCAGCAAAGGCTCTCTGTCAGCCTGTCGTCAAAAATAGACATACCTCTGCCGCTCCCAATAAGGACGCTACATGCTTGGATTCCACGGGGTCGACTACTACCATTTGAGTGACCTGCTGTCGGAAGACGAGATCCTCGCCCGGAACACAGTCCGCGCATTCGTCGATGAAAGAGTGCTTCCCATAATCGAGAGTCACTACGAGGAAGGGGTCTTTCCGATGCACCTCGTTGCGCAAATGGCTGATCTCGGTCTTTTCGGTTCCACACTTCCGGCGAGATACGGCTGCGCAGAAATGAACAATGTCGCGTACGGGCTTGTGATGCAGGAACTGGAACGGGGCGACAGCGGGATCCGGAGCTTTGCCTCGGTGCAAAGCGCTCTCGTCATGTATCCGATCTTTACGTTTGGCTCCGAAATTCAGAAAGATCGCTGGTTGCCATTGCTGGCCTCCGGGAAGGCCATTGGATGCTTTGGCCTGACGGAACCCGATTTCGGTTCAAACCCTGGCGGCCTGATCACGCGGGCGGAAAGAACAACGAGCGGTTTCGTCCTCAATGGAGCCAAGATGTGGATCACGAACGGGACGATCGCTGACGTTGCTGTTGTTTGGGCGAAGCTGGATGGAGAAATCAAGGGATTCCTTGTTGAGAAGGGGGCCAGAGGGTTTTCAGCCCCGGAGATGAAAGGAAAGCACTCACTGAGGGCGTCAGTCACCTCGGAGCTGGTGTTTGAAGACTGCCTTATCCCGGAAGAAAACATCCTTCCGAAATCCGGCGGATTGAAAAGTCCGCTGATGTGCCTCAGCCAGGCGCGCTACGGAATTGCTTGGGGAGTTGTTGGTTCTGCCATGGCATGCTATGACGCAGCGCTGCAGTACTCCAAAACACGAATTCAATTCGGTAAGCCTATCGCATCGTTTCAACTGACGCAGCACAAGCTTGTCGAGATGGTCACGGAGATAACCAAGGCGCAACTTCTTTGCCTCCAATTGGGGCGGCTGAAAGACCGGGGGAAGGCCAAGTTTACACAGATCTCGATGGCCAAACGCAACAATGTATACCACGCTCTGGAAATTGCCCGAGCATCAAGGGAAATATTGGGCGCTAACGGAATTCTGAACGAGTACCCGGTGATGCGCCACGCTGCGAATCTGGAATCGGTAAAGACGTACGAAGGAACGCACGAGATGCACACGCTGATCGTTGGTGAGGACATCACCGGCCTACCGGCGTTCGAATAGGACTATCACGTCATGACAGGATTAACACTATGCCTTTAAAGAAGATTGTCGGCGAAGCGATAACGTATGATGATGTGTTGTTGCTTCCTGCAAAATCCTCGGTTCTTCCACGAGAGACTGAAGTGAAGACGCTTCTTACGCGCGAAATCGAGCTCCACATACCGCTTGTCAGTGCAGCCATGGATACGGTAACCGAATCCGCGATGGCCATTGCCCTGGCGCGCGAAGGGGGTATCGGGATTTTGCACAAGAACATGACCATTCATCGTCAGGCCGAGGAGGTTGACATGGTGAAGAGGTCAGAGAGTGGCATGATCCTCCATCCTATTACGCTACACATGAATCAGACTGTACGGGAAGCCCTTGAGGTGATGAAGAAATACAGCATCTCGGGCATACCGATTGTCCAGGATGAGAAACTCGTGGGTATCCTCACAAACCGGGATCTTCGTTTCGAGCCAAACCTCGATCTCGAAGTCTCCAAAGTAATGACTTCCGTGAACCTCGTTGTGGCGCCGGTTGGAACGACGCTTGTCGAAGCTGAGGCGATCCTGCAGAAGAATCGAATCGAAAAGCTCCCGGTGGTCGACAAAAACGGGAAGCTCAAGGGGTTGATCACATTCAAGGATATACAAAAAAAGAAGCGGCACCCGCACGCATGTAAGGATAAACTCGGTCGGCTCCGCGCTGGGGCTGCAGTGGGAGTGACGAGCGACTCACTCGATCGTGTTGCCGCGCTTGTCGATGCCGGTGTAGATGTCATCATCGTGGATACAGCGCATGGCCATTCGAAGGGGGTCCTTACGATGGTCAAACTGATCAAATCGAAATTCGATATTCAGCTGATCGCGGGAAACATTGCGACGGAAGAGGCAACGCGTGATTTGATCAGAGCTGGAGCCGATGCAGTGAAGATTGGTATCGGGCCCGGCTCGATCTGCACAACCCGGGTTATCGCGGGAGTCGGGGTGCCGCAGATCACGGCGATCATGAACTGTGCGAAGGCCGCATCGCGATCCGGTGTTCCGCTGATTGCAGATGGCGGCATCAAGCAGACGGGAGACATTGCCAAGGCTATTGCTGCGGGAGCTGATTCTGTGATGCTCGGCAGCCTCTTTGCAGGCGTTGAGGAGAGCCCGGGTGAGAAAGTGCTGTACGAGGGAAGAAGCTACAAGATGTACCGTGGCATGGGTTCGATGGAAGCCATGAAACAAGGCAGCAAAGACCGGTATTTCCAGGATGCCGAAGATGATATACAGAAGCTCGTTCCTGAGGGGATCGAGGGGAGAGTGCCCTTCAAAGGGAGCCTCAGCGAGACTGTCCATCAGATGATCGGCGGACTGCGTTCGGCGATGGGGTATTGCGGGTGCCGGACAATCCCGGAGATGAAATCGAAAGCGCAGTTTGTCCGAATGACGGATGCCGGACTCCGCGAAAGCCATCCTCATGATATTGCAATCACCAAAGAAGCCCCCAACTATCACCAGTAAAAACCGACGATGGTCGTGCGACGGCTTCACGAGGTGCGAAGACATCTTGCCGCTTTGAGATTGGATGGTCTTCTTGTCTTCCATATTCCCCATGTCCGCTATTTGACCCGATTCTCCGGCTCGAATGGCCTGTGCGTTGTCACCCGCCAGAAGCAGCATTTTCTTACCGATCGCCGTTATCGCGACCAATCCAGGGCCGAGATTGAAGGATGGGAGATCCATGTCACGCCGAAAAGTCTCCTCGAGGAGGTTGGAAAGCGTCGGCTACTGAAAGGCGCTGGGCGGGTTGGTTTCGAAAGCGTGCATACGAGTGTGGAGGCCCACGCATCGATGAAGAAGCTGTTTCCCGGCTCGTCATTGGTGCGGACGAAATCCCTCATCGAGGGCATCGCCGCTGTCAAGGACGAAGCTGAAGTCGAAAGCATCAGGGCTGCCGTCCGAATCACCGAGAGAGTTTTTCAGAAGCTTCTGGGCGTTCTTGCGCCAGGGCTCACAGAGCAGGAGGTCGCTGCGGAAATCGGTTACTGGCACAGGCGATACGGAGCGGACGCGGATGCGTTCGAACCCATCGTGGCATCCGGAGTCCGTGGGGCTTTGCCTCATGCCCGGCCTTCTGCAAAGAAAATCAAACCCGGGGAGTTGGTGACGCTGGATTTTGGTTGTGTTCTTCACGGTTACCACTGCGATCTCACCCGTACTGTCGCGGTCGGACGACCTTCTCCCCGCGCGAAGAGAATATATCAAATCGTGCTCGATGCACAGTGCAGGGCAATTGAAGCGGCGCGTCCCGGCATGAGGACAAGTGCCCTCGACAGGGTCGCACGGAGCGCCATCAGCCGCAAAGGCTTGGGCAAGTACTTCAGTCATTCACTCGGGCATGGGCTCGGCATCGAGATCCACGAGGAACTCCGGTTGTCCGCGCAAAGCAGGGAAACGCTCAGAGTCGGCAATGTCGTCACGATCGAGCCAGGGATATATATACCTGGCTTTGGCGGTGTACGAATCGAGGATGATGTTGTTCTCCGCGATGGCGGCTGCGAAGTTCTGACAAGCGCACCGAAAGACTTGATAATTATATGAATAGTGAATTTCGAAAAGTTCTGGTTATCGCGTACTATTTTCCCCCGATGGGGTTGAGCGGCGTCCAGCGGACCGCCAAGTTCGTGAAGTACCTTCCAAAGTATGGATGGAAGCCTACTGTCCTCACCGTTACCCCCACAGGGTATTATGCCGTCGATACCACCTTGCTTGCCGAGGTTGAGGAGGCAGGGACGGATATCCTTCGTGCGAGTTCGCTCGATCCCAACCGGTTGTTCAAGAAACAGGGTGTCGTCAAGATGCCTTCAGAGCGGATGAGGAAGATTCTGCAGTTTGGAGGAGACGCGCTGTTCATTCCTGATACAAAGATTGGCTGGAAATCGAAGGCTCTGAAAGCCGCACAGGAGCTTCTGCGCCGGGAGCATTTTGATGTGATCTTCGCCACTGCCCCGCCGCAGACGGACTTTCTGATTGGGGAGGCGTTGAAGAAGGAATTCCGGATCCCTCTCGTGCTCGATTATCGGGATGCCTGGCTGGACTATCCATTCAAGTACTATCCGACGCCGCTGCACCGTTACCTCCACTACCGTCTGGAGAAACGCGTCCTGAAAGTCGCGGATAAGATTGTCGTTACAGTCAGGCGTGTCAAGGAGAGCATCCTGAAGCACTACCTGAATCTGGACTATCATGATGTCATTATCATTCCTCAGGGATATGACCCCGAAGATTTCGAGACGCGCGTAGCTCCGAAGCAGCCGGCCCGGCGAAAGATGCGAATGACCCACGCCGGCACCTTCTACGCCGAACGAAATCCGTCTGTTATTTTCCAGGCATTGCACAACCTCTTCCGGGACGTTCCGCAGATGCGGGGGAGGCTGGAACTGGATCTCATCGGAAACGTGCGTGAAGAAGACCAAAATCTCGTCAGCAGACTCGGTCTGCAGAATGAGGTCAAGTTCCTTGGATATCTCGATCACAAGGAATGTACGCGGCGTCTCCAGGAATCAGATGCCCTTTGGCTGGTGCTCGACAATGACTATCAGTCACCGGGGAAGCTCTATGAGTATTTCGGTGCCCGCAGGCCCATTCTTGGATCGCTCAATGAAGGACACATCAAGCAGTTGATCCTCGAGAGCGGTGCCGGTCTTTGTGTGCCCCTGAAGAACCTGCAGGCGCACGAGGACGCGGTGAGAGAATTATTCACACAGTTTGAGAAGAATCAGCTCAAGCAGGTGCCGGAAGATTTTTCGGGGCACTTCAATCGCCAGATTCTGACTGGAGAGCTTGCACGTCATTTCGAATCTTTGACGGATATCGACAAGAACGCTTTTCTGAAACTCGAGGAAGAAATCCGATGAACATTCTGGTAATCGGCTCCGGCGGGAGGGAACATGCAATTGTCTGGAAACTGAGGCAGAGTCCACACGTCAAGGCATTGTATTGTGCTCCCGGCAATGCCGGCGTCGCACAACAGGCCCGGCTGGTATCGCTCAAACCAACCGACATACAGGGCTTGATGCGCTTCGTAAAAGAAAACGATGTCGATCTCACGGTTGTTGGTCCGGAGCAGCCTCTTGTTGACGGGATCGTTGACGAATTCGAACGGAGCGGCCTCCGGATCTTCGGTCCAAGCAGGGCGGCGGCGATGCTCGAAGGAAGCAAAGTGTTCTCCAAATCGTTCATGGCGCAGAACGGTATCCCGACGGCCAAGTTCAGAAGCTTCTCTTCGGGTGAACTGAATGAGGCTGAAGCGTTCGCTCTCGAACTTCCGGTTCCTGTTGTGGTCAAAGCGGATGGATTGGCCGCAGGAAAAGGTGTGCTGATATGCGAAACCCATGATGCGGCAGTGATCGCGATTCGGGAGATGGTGTTGAACAAGGCGTTTGGGTCAGCAGGGGAGAACGTGGTGATCGAGGAGTATCTGGAAGGGGAAGAAGCGTCGATTTTCGCGCTCACCGATGGCGAACGGTTCGCAACGCTTGCATCTGCGCAGGACCACAAGCGGATCCTGGACGGCGACAGGGGGAAAAACACCGGGGGCATGGGGGCGTATGCAAACGCTCCGATTGTAACGCAGGAGCTCCTCAAACGAATCGAGATAGAGATCATAGTTCCAACACTCAAGGGTATGAGAGATGCAGGGACTCCGTACCGCGGATGTCTCTATTGCGGCTTGATACTGACCAGGACGGGGCCGAAAGTGATCGAATACAACTGCCGATTCGGCGATCCTGAAACGCAGGTTGTCGTGCCGCTGATCGAAGGAGATCTTGCGGAAATACTCTATTCGATCGCCGAGCATCGGCTGGATCCTTCCACTGTCCAACTCCACGCCGCGTCGGCCGTATGCGTTGTGATGGCTTCGCGTGGATACCCTGATGACTACCAGACGGGAAAGGAAATCCATGGTCTGGAGAAGATGAAACAGGAGGAAGGCGTGGTCGTGTTTCACGCCGGCACACGGTCTGACGGAGAGAAGATCCTGTCATCCGGTGGAAGAGTGTTGGGAGTGACGGCTGTCGGATATGCGCATGACCTCAGAGGGACCATTGAGGCTGCGTACCGCGCTGTTGGTTCAATTACGTTTGATGGCGCATACTATCGCAGTGATATCGGTCAGAAGGCTCTGCGCCGGTTGTCTAACCCGAGCGGCCAGGAACATTGACATGAATATTCTCGTTACAGGTGGTGCAGGGTTTATTGGCTCACATGTGGTTGATGCCTACATCAAGGAGGGACACCGGGTCATCGTGATCGATGATTTATCCTCTGGAGTGCGGGAGAATGTCAATCCCAGAGCTGAGTTTTATCAGCTGGATATCCGGAGCCCGGAAGTTGAGCAAGTCTTTCAGCGCTCTCCGATCGATGTGGTGAATCATCATGCAGCTCAGATGGATGTTCGCCGGTCTGTCGCCGATCCGAAGTTCGACGCAAGCGTGAATGTGCTGGGGGGACTTAACATTTTCGAAGCGGCAAGGCAGTACGGGGTCAAGAAGATCATCTTCTCATCGACCGGTGGTGCGATCTACGGTGAGCAGGACTATTTCCCCGCCGATGAAGAACATCCTGTCCGGCCTTTGTCGCCGTACGGAATCACGAAACTCGTGACAGAGAAATACCTCTTCTACTACAAAGTGGTGCACGGAATCGACCACGTCGTTCTCCGATATGCAAATGTCTACGGCCCGCGCCAGAACCCGCATGGCGAGGCAGGAGTGGTGGCAATCTTCGCAAAGAAATTGCTCCAAGGGGAAAGCCCGGTGATCAACGGTGATGGGAATCAGACGAGGGACTACACATTCGTCGGCGACGTTGTGAGGGGCAGTATCCTGGCGCTTGACTACAAAGGATCGAACATCTTCAATATCGGTACCGGGATTGAAACAGATGTCAACGAGCTCTTCGGTGTGCTCCGGGGTTGGTTGAACCCGAACAGTGCGGAAAACCACGGACCAGGTAAGCAGGGAGAGCAGCGCCGAAGCGTGATTTCGTACAAGAAGATCGAACGGGAGCTTGGGTGGAAACCGACTGTGGGGCTTTCCGAGGGTCTTCGTGTGACAGCGGAGTACTTCAAAAACAACTCAGCATAGAAGGGTGTCATCCATCGCCGCTACCATGATCGAGCATTTGCTCGCTGGAGATCGCAGGACCGTTGCGCGGGCGATCTCCCAGGTGGAGAACGACACGCCGCTCGCAAAGGACATCCTCAGCAGCGTTTATCCCCGCACGGGCAGAGCCTATCGGGTGGGCATCACTGGCCCGCCGGGGGCGGGAAAGAGCACGCTGACGAACAAACTCGCCCGGTACTATCGCCTCCAGCAGAAAAAAGTCGGAATCATCGCGGTCGATCCAACGAGTCCGTTTACAGGGGGAGCGCTCCTCGGCGATCGCGTCCGGATGAGCGATGTCGAGTTGGACGAGGGGGTCTTCATCCGCAGCATGGCTTCCCGCGGAAGCCTGGGAGGCTTGAGCAAAAAGGCCAAGGAAGCAGCCGACGTTCTCGATGCAGCAGGATATGACGTGGTACTGATGGAAACCGTCGGCGTAGGCCAATCCGAGCTCGATATTGCCAGCGCAGCGGATACAACCGTGGTCGTGCTCGTCCCCGAATCGGGGGATGGCATACAGGCCATGAAGGCAGGGCTGATGGAGATTGCCGATTTCTTTGTGCTGAACAAGGCCGATCGCCCCGGTGCCGATCAGGCTGTGATGTCCCTCAAGATGATTCTCGGATTTCGTTCGCATACTGCGGAGAGTTGGATGCCGGATGTTCTGAAGACTCAGGCGAGCGAGGGGAAGGGAATCGAGGAGGTTGCTGCATATGTTCAGAAACACAGGGAGTTTCTGGAATCGTCCGGTGAGCTCGAACGGAAACGGAAGTCGCGCCTCGAAAGCAGGATCCGGGAGATCATCGAGAACCAACTCCACATCGAATTCTGGAACCGCGAACGTTCCCGTAAGCTTCATGAGAAACTGGATCTTTTGTTACAGCGCCAGTCAAATCCGTACGACGTTGCAGCCGGACTTCTGGAGGATTTTCGGACGGAAGGGGTGTAGTGGGATACGAACGGGAAGTGCCATTGAGCGACAACGCGCAATCGATGAATTTCAGCTACACGTACGACATGAAAACACGGATTCATCAAAGACTTCCCGGTCGAAAAATTCTATCGTGACGTCAAGTTCCTCGCCATTGGTGAGGGGACGTCCGAAGTGCAGAAGATGGTGATCGCAAAGAATCTGTTCCGGACTAACCACGCTCTTCTCTCTCAAAGGACCTCATGACCAAGCAGACTTCGTACAGTATCATCGCAATTCTCTTTATTGTCTCCGGAGCCACGGGTCTCATCTATCAGGTAGCGTGGTTCAAGTATCTCTCCCTCTTCCTCGGCAACACGACATACGCGCAAACCATTGTCTTGGCGACATTTATGGGAGGACTCGCCATCGGTGCGTCGCTGTGGGGCCGTCGTGCAGATAGGGCAAAATCACCAATCCGCCTGTATGCCCTCCTGGAGTTCTTCATCGGCCTCTACTGCTTGTTGTATCCCTGGCTGATGAGCGCTGTGAAGTATCTTTTCGTGGTGACCGTACACGCATTCAATCTGCCCAGCGACGGAAACGCGGTGCTGCTGTTGAAGCTCTTGATCAGTGTGCTGACGCTTCTTTTCCCCACGATTCTCATGGGAGGAACGCTGCCAGTCCTTGTTCGCTTCATTTCTTCCAATGTCGAAGATTCTGGAAAGAATGTTGCGACTCTGTACTTCCTCAACAGCTTCGGGGCGGTTGTCGGATCGCTGCTCGGGGGATTCTTCCTTGTTCCGATGGCCGGACTTCAGGCCACAGTCCTTTCGGCAGGATGCGTGAACATTGTCATCGCTTCCGCAGCGTATGCCCTTGGCTCAGGAAACAGGCTCTCTCCCGCTGAGAGTGCGTCAGAACATGAAACCGAACTCCCCTCGTTTCCTCCTCACTTTGTCTCGCTCGCCGTCGGTGTCGCAGGTGTGTCCGGCCTCGCAGCCATGATTTATGAAGTCGCATGGGTCCGGCTGTTGATCCCCGTCCTGGGTTCGTCAACATACTCCTACACCCTCATGCTTGTCGCGTTCATATCCGGGATCACCATCGGCAGCTGGTTGGTGTCGGTTCTCATCGAAAGATGGAAGAACCTGTTCGCCGTTCTCGCCGTATGCCAGCTCCTTATCGGTGCTTCGATGGCGCTGATGCTTCCGCTCTACGGGCGGGTTCCGTACCTCTTCTGGCAGGTCGGCTCGGTTCTTACGCGATCGGATACAAGCTACCCGATCTTTCTCGCGATCCAGTTCATCATCGGCCTGACGCTCATGATCATTCCGACGATCTTCCTTGGAATGTCCCTGCCGCTGGCGAGCCGCATCGCTACACGGTCTGTGAAAGTGCTCGGGAAATCTGTCGGCACCGTGTTCTCCGTGAATACGATCGGCACCGTCCTTGGTTCGCTGGCAGCGGGTCTTGTGTTGATCCCGGTCATCGGCGTGCGACACGCCATGGAAGTCGGGCTCGTTCTGAACCTCGTGAGCGGCATCGTCCTGACATTAGTCGATGCGGGCGTCCCGAAAATCCGCCGCGGTGTGCTGGTGATCTTCGCTACACTTGTGGGAGCTCTCACGTTTGTGTTCGGCTCCGATTGGAATCAGATCGTAACACTTTCGGGCGTGTTCAGGCAATTCGGCAACAATCGGCAGGCTCCGGCGACCTATGAGGAGTTCGTGCGAGGAGTGAGAGCCAACAAGGTCCTTTACTACAAGGAAGGAGCCTCCGCCACGGTTGGCGTTGTCCAGAATCAGGCGGGGACTGGAGTGCAGAATGTCCTGATCATTAATGGAAAGGCCGATGCGTCGTCCGTTGGAGACCTCCCCACTCAGGTACTCCTGGGCCAGGTGCCGATGATGCTTCATCCCCACCCCGACACCGTCCTCGTGATTGGTTTTGGGAGCGGTGTGACTACGGGAAGCGTGCTCACTCATCCGATCAAGCGCGTGGATTGTGTTGAGATTTCGCCGGAGGTGATCGCGGGGGCGAAGTACTTCGAGCATGTCAACAACAAGCCTCTCGAGGATCCGCGGGCTAGGTTGTACATCGATGATGCCCTGGCCTTTCTCAAGCTTTCACAGACAAACTACGATGCGATCATCAGTGAGCCGTCCAATCCTTGGATCGCGGGCATCGGCAATCTCTACACAATCGATTTCTTTGAGATGTGCAAAGGTAGGCTGCGGCCCAATGGAGTCATGGTCCAGTGGTTTCACCTGTACGAAATCGACGACCCAACCTTCAAGCTCGTCGTCCGGACATTCCGAACAGTGTTTCCGCATGTTGTCGTGTGGCAATCGTTGACTCCCGATCTTCTGCTCGTCGGATCGAAGGACTCCCTGATCCTTGATGAGAACCAGCTGTCGCGGAAGCTGGCAAACGCCGCGGTGAAGAAGGATTTGGAACGCATCAAGATCCCCGATGCGGCAACCCTGGCTTCTCTTCAGATGATCTCTGAGAACCCAACCAGGGAATACGCGAGCGATGGCCCTGTGAACACGGAAGACAAGCCATTGCTTGAACATTGGGCTCCGCGGGCATTTTTCGTCAACAAGGGTGCTAACGAGATCGCCCGCTACGATGAACGACTGGCTTTCAATCGGACAGCACTCTTCCTCAACCAACTGGTGAAGCAGCGTGCTCTCACCGATGAGGAACGGCTGAACATCGGGCTCCTGCATTCGGATATGGGGAGGGGAAATCTGTCCCTCGGATATTCTATGCTCTCCAGCTACCTTGAGGCGCATCCGAAGGATCTTCGCGCTGTCACTGCCATGGCCGGTTTGGCAGATCGCTTGGGAAGGCGGGAAGAGCAGGTTCAGATGCTCGCGCGGGCGGTTGAACTCTCGCCGAACGATCCGGTGCTGCTTGAACAATATGCGTGGGTGAGGTTTACCCGCGAGCGCATCGTGGCAACGCAGTTCGGCGCATTTGATGTGTCGAAGACGGAGAAGCTTCTCAAGCGCTGCATTGAGCTCTCTGCAGACACTGTTGATTTCTATCGCATCCGCCTTGCCGACATGTATTTTGACATCCAGGAATTCCAGCCCGCATTTGAAAACTACAAGAAAGCCCTTCAACTCAGAGAGCGGTATTTTGCTGACCGACGAGTGCGGCAGGATGTCTTGCTCCTGCAGCTCGCGAAATGTTATCGTCGGTTGGGAGATCCGGGAAGGGCGGCGGGGTATGCGCTCCAGGCCATCAATATCAACCCGACGAACGAAGAAGCACGTGAACTGTTCTACTCGATCTTCCTTTTCGGTGGAACGGGGACGCGCGACACGACAGCAAAACAGTGAGGGATGACTCCTCCATGGCCCGCATCGGAAGCGCTATCAAAGCAGACGCCACGTTTCAGAAGAGCCAGCAGCAGGCAGGTCTGGCGAAAAAATGGTGAGCGCAGGGGCGAGCAGTGTGGTCCCGAAATTCAGCTTCATGGTGAGAAATCCCTACGGTGCGGGGAACAGCGCGATGTGCGGCAAGGTCTATGACCCGCGGATGATATTCGCGTGGCCATGCGCCCAGATCGCCTTGATGGGAGGCAAGTAGACGAGCGAGACACTCCTGAGTATCAAGGTTCAGGCGATGGAGAATGGGCGGAAAGCGGATCTCGAAGGAAAAGCAGGGGAGGCTGCTCAATGACACTCAGGATCGGTATGAGGCGGGGTTGGATCCGCTCTTTGCTGCCGCCCGGCTTTGGATTGACGGCTACACCGATCCGGCTGAAACTCGCGGCATCATTTCCCGTGGAATAGAGATAGCAGCCCACAATACCGAAATTCAATTCTGGAGTCATCCAAACCTGATGGTCTCTCGCAGTGCCATAAGACCTGTTGAAGCTTCTGGCAACTCCGTGAGGATATTCTTCGCAGCCGGGTTTCTTCTGCTGCTGATTCACGGCATTTCCAGTGCCCAGTGCGACGGCAAGCCGGGTCCGGACGGTCTCACCTGGGACTACGACGGTGGGGCGAAAGAGTCCTTCTCGCTGTTCAAGTTTATTGGGAACGCGTTCACGCCTGATTTGATCAAGGAGACGCGCCAGATCCGCGAATATGTCCGCGATGCGCGGTTCGGAGTTCTGATGAAACGGTGCGGCGATGCCCGGGCGATTGACGAAATCTACCTCAAGGCATTGAAGATCGCGGAGCACAATATTGCCCGCGCGTTGTTCCTCTCCTTGATGGGGACACTCGAGCATCGCGACGTGGACCTGAAGGTCCCTATCATCGGTCCCATTGGGGTGCCTCTTACCTTCGAAGCGGACAGCATGTTCAACGCCCGTTTTCGCAATCTCCCGTCACGTTTGTATGTTGACACGCCGCCGGAAGGTGACCGGGACAAGTTGCAGCATTTCTTTGCGTCGGCGTATATCGCATACTCATCCGAATCTCGTGAACTTGCCCGGACTGGTGGAAATCTTGTGGAATGGGGAGAGGCACAGTTCGTTGTCGGTGGTGTGGACGACCCTCGAGACCGCCGCTCAAACAAACACGGCGAACAGTTCGGCCATGATCTCCTGACGGTCAAAAACCTCCTGCCGTCGGATTATTTGAACCTTCCATTTCAAGAATAGCGTGCACCATGAAATCGATCCTTGTTGTTGATGATGAGAAGAGCGTCCGTGATTCGTTGAAAATGGTACTCGAATTCGAAGCGTACGAGGTGCTCTTCGCCCAAAATGGACAGGACGCGTTGCACCAGCTGGCGGCATCGCCGGTCGACTTGATACTGCTTGATGTCAAGATGGCCGGAATGGATGGACTTGAAGTCCTTCAACGAGTCCGGGAGAAGAGAGTGGAACTCCCGGTCATCATGATCTCCGGTCATGGAACAATCGAAACCGCCGTCGAAGCCACGAAGCTCGGAGCGTTCGACTTCCTTCCGAAGCCGCTCGACAGGGACAAGCTGCTTGTCACCGTCCGCAATGCGCTGCACCAGGCGAAAATATCGGAAGAGTACCGCCAGTTGCGCGAATCGGTCGAGGGAAAGTGGCAGATCCTCGGGGAGAGCCCGAAGATCAAAGAGATCCTTGGAGTCATCGAACGCGTGGCGCCGACGGATGTCCGTGTGCTCGTGACAGGGGAAAACGGTACCGGGAAGGAACTCGTTGCACGCGCAGTACAACGCCTGAGCAAACGGTCTTCCAAGTCATTCGTCGAAGTCAACTGCGCCGCCATCCCTTCGGAATTGATCGAGTCGGAATTGTTCGGACACGAAAAGGGCTCCTTCACAGGTGCGACAGCCCAGCGTATCGGCAAGTTCGAGCAGGCCGACGGCGGGACGTTGTTCCTCGACGAGATTGGTGACATGAGCTTCCGCTCACAGGCAAAAGTTCTACGCGCCCTCGAGGAGGGGACGATCGAACGGGTCGGCGGCACCAGGCTCATCAAAGTCGACGTGCGTGTGATCGCCGCGACGAACAAGAACCTGGAAGAAGAAATAAAGAAGGGGAATTTCCGGGACGATTTGTATCATCGACTGAGGGTTATTCCGATTCACGTGCCCGCGCTCCGTGAGCGCAGGGACGACATCCCGATACTTGTGAAATCTTTCATCGACGATGTCTGTACTCGCAATGGCATGGCGCTCAAGACGGCATCGGAGGATGCGCTACGCCGGCTTGCAATGCAGGAATGGCGTGGAAATGTTCGTGAGTTGCGGAATACAGTCGAACGGCTGGTTATCCTGTCTCAGGGCACCAGCATCGACATCTCCCTGCTGGAAGTGGGTGTTCAGGGGGGGCACGGAGAGTTCGAGGATATTCTCGCCCAGGGGGGCACATTTCAATTGTTCAAGGAACATGCCGAGGCTGCCTTTATCCGCCGCCAGCTGGACCGGCACAAGTGGAACATCTCAAAGACAGCGGAATCTCTCGATATCCAACGCAGCCACCTGTACACGAAGATGAAGCGGTACGGGTTGATGAAGGAGGGGGAGCCGGATGAAGGGGATCAGTAACAGGCAGAAAATGATTGTGAAGCCCCGGGAGAGTGCACAGAAATACGTCTCCCAACTGAAGGATCTTCAGCGGTCTGCGACCCGTGAAGGGGGACGATTGGTCAAGAAGAGGGGTGTGAACAGAAACAAGCCCTAGAACGATGCCTGCGCCGGGGATGTGCGATCGGACCGCCGGCTTTGTCCTTCTAGCTTTTTGGGGTTTAACTAGCTTGTTGATGTCGCTTCTTTGCCGCTTCAAACAGCACTAACCCGCCAGCCACAGAAGCATTCAACGATTCAATCTTACCGTACATCGGGATCTTCACGAGGAAGTCGCATTTCTCTTTTACCAGCTTCCGAATACCCTTCCCTTCGTTCCCAACAACGATTGCGAGAGGACCTGCATAGTCCTGGACGTCGTACGTCCGCGCCGCGGCCATGTCTGTACCAACTATCCACACGCCGCGTTCCTTCAGTTCATCCATGGTTGCTGCGATGTTGGTGACTTTGGCAATGGGCAGGTGGAGGGATGCCCCGGCTGAGCTCTTCGTCACGGTTTCATTCAGAGAAGCCGAATGGTGGCGGGGGATGATCGCCCCGTGAACGCCGGCGCATTCACCCGATCGCAACAAAGCTCCCAGATTGTGCGGGTCTTCGATCTCGTCGAGGATGAGCAGGAACGGCGGTTCGCCTTTCTGCGCGGCGGCTGCGAGCATAGTATCCACGTCGACATACGATGCCGTCGATGAGACGGCGACAACCCCCTGAGCGTTCACGTCCGGACACAGTTCCAGAAAACGCTGCCGGTCAATTTCCTTTACCGAGACGCCGCGTCGTTTCGCGATCTTCTGGATTGCCTGGATCGCAGCGCCGTGAGTTCCGAAAAGAATATAGATTTTTTCGAGAGGTGTATCCGATCGGAGTGCTTCGAGTACCGGCTGTCTCCCGGCGATCAGGTTTTCCACGAGTACCTCGGTGATGTCAGTACCATGCCAGGGTCACGTCGTCTGATGCGTGTCATGACTCTTCGTGAGGAAGAACCAACCAAACGCACCGACGAGAAAGAGCCCAAGGGCGATGAATTGTGCTTCTGAAAGTCCAAGCGAGGAACGCGGATTGACGCGAATAAACTCGATGAAGAATCGCTCCATCCCGGCCAGGACGAGATACAGCATGAAGAGCTTTCCCGCCGGTTGCAGTTTCGTACGAAGCCGCCATAAGACCAAAAAGAGAATTCCGCAAATGAGGAATTCGTAGATAGGGGCCGGGTGGCACAGCGTCGTGTCGGGTACGATGCCGCCGGGGTATTTGCTTGCGATCTCCGGAACGTTTCTGAATGCAATAGAAGGAGGGTATGTGCCTTTGGAATAGTCGGTTCCCCAGGGGAGGGTCGTCGGAAAGCCGTAATCTCCGTCTCCCGCAAGGTGGCATCCAATCCGTGCGATTCCGTATGCGAGCAACAGGCCGGGAGCGATCGCATCGGCAGCGAGGAGGAATCGAATCCCGCGCTTCCGGAGATAGAGATAGATTGCCAATGTCGCAAGCAGAAACCCCCCGTAGAAGGTCAGCCCGCTCGGAGAAAAGGCCATGCCTGCCGGATCATCGAGGAAGTAGCTCCAGTTCTCAATCAGGAAGAGGATCTTCGAACCGGCGACGCCCGCGATGAGCGCGATCAGGGTAATTGTATTGCCAAGATTCGGATCCATCCCCCGCCGTTTCATGTCGTTCGTAATCAGGTAGCTGCCGACAATGAAACCCACCGCTAACATGAGGCCGTAGCCGTAGATTGTAAAGGGTCCGATTTGCAGGAGTCGAGGGCACATAGTTCAAGAGATAGTTGATACACGAGAGAAGCCCGGCATCACTGAAGCATCACCGGCGTATTGGATACTGTGATGAAAGGCGAAGCTGGAGACCCCGAGATGACAATGCTCGAGGGAGACAGGTCAATCTGGAATTCGTTCAGCTCGCCATCGAGCTTGGCGATATTGAGCTGATACGAGCCGCGCAGGTCAGAGAAATCCTCCCGTCCCCGCGCCGGGCCTACGCCGGGCATCGTCAGAGGCGTTGTGCGAAGACCCAGGATCTTCACCTGAATTGTCCTTTCCCGAAGGGCCACATCCAGGAGGATCTCGTAGTGGAAACTCGTAAACTCCTTGACTGTCTGCACAAGGAATACCTGCAGGACCTTGCGGATCCGTTCATCGAAATAATGAAACACGTGAAGCGAGTATTCGGGATTTCGGTGTTTCCGCTTGCGTGGCATCAGGTCTGGAGTGCGGAATCGATCTCGTTCAAATTGACGGGGACATCGTCACCGGTCCGCATATTCTTAAGTTTCGCGGAACCCGACCGGAGTTCGGTTTCTCCGATCACGACGGTGTAGAGTGCTTCCTGACGGTTCGCCTCGCGCATTTGTGCCTTCACGCTCCGGCCAAGGTAATCGACTTCAATCCGCATGCCTTTTGTCCGCAGTGCGTGTGCTTTGGCGAAAGCCCATCGCCGTGCTTCTTCATCAATCGTAACGATGAACAGCAGCGGACGGAGATCGGTCGTTCGCTGCGGACCAATTTTCGCAAGGACCATCAGGAGCCGTTCTATCCCGGCGGCGAATCCGACGCCCGGGGTTTGCTTCCCGCCGAGTTCTTCGACGAGGAGATCGTAACGACCCCCGCCGGCGAGAGCATCCTGTGAACCGAGAGCTGTGCTCGTGATTTCGAATGCTGTTTTCGTATAGTAGTCGAGACCGCGCACGAGCCTGCCGTCAATGACGAAAGGAGTTGCCGTTGCCTGCAGCAGTGTCTGGACTTCTGCAAAATGCCGGCTGCATTCCGGGCACAGATGGTCCTTCATGAGCGGCACCTGGTTCGTCAACGCCTGATCATGTTCGTCCTTCGAATCGAGCACACGCAGCGGGTTCTGATCGATACGCGCCTGGCTCTCAGGCGATAGCTGGTTTCGCACTGTCTGAAGTGATTCGATCAGTTTCAGTTTGTATGGAGGGCGGCATTGCTCACAGCCGACGGAATTGATCTTGAGCGAGAACTCCTGAATCCCCAGTTCCCGGTACACACTCAACGCGAGAAGCATCATCTCGGCGTCGAGCTGCGGGGAGGAACTCCCCAGCGCTTCGGCCCCGAACTGGTGGAACTGGCGCAGACGCCCTGCCTGCGGTCGCTCCTGCCGGAACATCGGTCCGATATAGTAGAGTTTTGTCAGCGGTGTCTGTTCGCCGACGTTGTGCTGGATGTATGCGCGCAACGCGGATGCCGTTCCTTCAGGTCTCAGCGTCAGGCTCTCTTCGCTCCTGTCGCTGAAGGTATACATCTCCTTGCTCACGATGTCGGTCAGCTCGCCAATACTCCGGGCGAACAACCCGGTCTGTTCAAATACGGGAGTCCGGATCTCGCGGTAGTTGAAAATACCCATGACACGTCGAATGGTCTCTTCGACGTACTGCCACGCTTCCGTTTCTCCGGGGAGAACGTCTTTTGTCCCCCTGATTGATCTGAATTTCAATGGTGTGTCCGTTCCATGAGTCGGCGTTTGACATTTCCCGTCCAGCGCGTCCACGCTATCGTTCGGTGGTGGCGCGCTGCCCGGCGGTTGCGGGTGGTCAGAGTTGCATTGCCGTCGCTACGCTTCAAAATGTGTAGCTTCTTCCTGACGGAAGATTTCGAGAATGTCTTTCGGCGTTGGAGCATCCAGGAGGCGTTTACGGAAGTCTTCGTTATTCATGAGGCGGGAGATCCGGCTCAGCAGCTTGATGTGCGGTCCCACCATGTTTTCGCGGCCGACAAGGAGGAAGACAATTCTGACAGGCTGATCGTCGAGTGACTGATAGTCGATGGGTTGTGCGGTAACGGCGAATGCGGCAACAATGTCGCTGACAGCGTCTGATTTTGCATGCGGGATCGCAAACCCCGCGCCGACACCCGTTGACATGATTTTCTCGCGTTCGAAAATTGCCTCGCGCACTTTCTCCTTGTCAAGTACCCGTTCCTGTGCTGCAGCGACATCGATGATTGCGTTAATGATTTCGTTCTTGGACGTTCCAGCGAGATTTGTTCTGACAACGCTTTCATTCAGTAAGTCTACAATACGCATTCGTTACTCCGAAAAATCTGAGACACTCGTTATCTAGACATCTACGAATTCATCCACACGTGCAGTTTTACCTCGTATTCATTGGACAGCTGCTGCGCGATCGCAGCATCCGGTGATTCAGCATTGATGTGGAACTCGGGTCGGGTCCGGTCGGGAATCAGCAGCACCGATGTGAGCCGGTCATCCTGATTTGGGTAGATCTTTACCCCGTCGATCAATTCCCGCGGCAGCCGTTCTGTATCCTTCATCAGATACCGCATCACCTGCCCTTTGAGGTTCCAGGCACACGCGGTGGCACGCTTGATCATGTGCAGTCTGGGCGTCTCGCGGTCGAGTTCGCCAAAGCGTTTCTTGGTCAGAGAGAGACATTCAAGCAGCTTCGCCACGCAGAACATGCCGTCTGAGGCGAACAGGAAATCGTTGAAAATAAACCCGCCCTTGGTCCCGCCTACAAACCTGATCTGTTTGTTGGATGCTGCTTCCATGAGAGCAAGATGACTGTCCCGGGTTTTCACCACCGTGAGCCCGTACTCCTCGGCGAGCATGTCAACCTCGGCAGACGCTGAAATCGGAACGGCAATTTTCTTGATCTCAGGATGAGCGAGGATGACCAGCTTTGTCATCAGTGTCAGCAAACGATCATTTTCAATCGCGTGACCGCGTTCATCCACGACAATGAGCTTCTCGGCTCCGGGGTCAAGCATGCATCCGACATCGTACTGAAGCGAAGTCACGACGTGCGACAACTCCTTCACCGTCCGCTCGGTAAGCTCCCTGGTCCGCGTCAGTTTCTGACTGTCGAGATACGCGTTCAACGAAACAACCTGCACGTTGAGGTTTCCGAGGACGTTCGGGAAGATGGTGGATGCTATGCCGTTCGAATAGTCGATGACAAGTTTGATGCCGCCGGAGCGGATTGCATGCACGTCGAGTGCAGCGTACTCGCGCTCAACGTAGCTCTCAGTTGATCGCTCGGGGAACCTGATCGTGCCGACCGCGTCGTGGCTCGAACGTGTGAAGTCTTCGCCGAAGAACAATCGCTCGACAGATTTCGACTTCCCGCTCGGGAGGTCTTTTCCATCGGCGTCGAAGAAGATGATATCTGTGAGATTTTTGTCGTGGGGCGATTTCCGGACATGGATCCCTCCGCGCTCGGTAGCGCTCCGGAGCTCGTGGCGAACAATGGGAATGGAGGATATTCTCAGATCTGCGCAGTGGACGCCGGAAGACATCAGGCCGGTCATAAAGGCGCGGTTGATCATCCGGGACACATTGTCAGAATCGCGGCTCGTGACGACTGTTGAGCCGGAACCGGCGAGTGCACCAAACGCTGCTCCGAGTTTGGCGGCAAACTCGGGATTCATTTCGACATTCGAAACGCCGGTAACTCTCGCGTCGCGAAACAGTTCCCGAAGCCACCGGTCTTCCCAGACCAGACTTCGTGTGACCACCGCACCTTCTTCCACAATCTTTTCAGGCCACAGCTTGATGTTGGCAGACAGACGACTGCGTTTGCCAACCGTGCACCGATCGCTCATGAACACGTTCTCGGAAATGACCACATCATCTCCGATCACGCAGTCCGTCCCGATCACATCCGTGGACATCTCAACATTTGTCCCGATCTTTGTGCCGTTCCAGATGACGCAGTTGCGGATGACGCTTCCTGCCTGGATGTCGCAGTCGTCTCCGATTACGGAGTTCGCGATCGTAACGTTGTCGTGAACATGCGTATTCTTGCCGATGATGACTGTGCCCGAGAGGCTTTTGGGGTCCGTTTCGACCCGGCTGTTCGGTCCCACATAAATGTTACCGCGCTTCTCTCCCGGGAGAGCTGCTTTCACCTGGCCTCGCAGCGCATCGGAATGAGCGTCCTGGTATTCGTTCAGGTTCCCGACGTCTTTCCAGTAGCCTTCTGCGATATAGCCATACAGTCCCATATCCTGCTCGAGCAGGATGGGGAAGAGATTCTTGCTAAAGTCGAATTCCTCTTTGGGGGGAATGAGGTCGAGAACTTCCGGTTCGAGAATATAAATCCCAGTGTTAATCGTATCGCTGAAGACCTCTCCCCATGAAGGCTTCTCGAGGAAGCGCGAGATCTTTCCATTGTCATGGGTCAGAACCACGCCATACTGGAGAGGGTTGGGGGCATGCGTCAGGATGATTGTTGCTTTTGCCTTCTTTTCTTCGTGGAAGCGAACAGCCGCTGAAAGGTCAAAATCGGTGAAGACGTCCCCGCTAATGATGAGAAACCGTTCGTCGAGGAAGTCCTTTGCGTTGCGGACGCTTCCTGCGGTGCCAAAGTCGGCCTCGGCCCTCAAATACTGCATCGAGACGCCGAATCGGTGGCCGTCATCGAAGTAGCCCGAGATAACATCCGGCTGATAATAGAGGGTTGCTATGATGTCGGTAACGCCATGGTGTTTGAGCAGTTCGACGATGTGCTCCATCATCGGCCTGTTCAGCATTGGTACCATGGGCTTGGGGATATTGCAGGTAAGCGGCCTTAGGCGGGTTCCAAAGCCACCCGCCATGATCACAGCTTTCATTGAGATGTGGTCTCGGAGTGGTTGATGATAAAGCAATCGATAAGTCAAAAATTAGACAAAAAAAGCTTCTGCTGCAAGGCGATTGTCCGTCTGTCTGAACGAATACGATTGATAGAAAACTAAGAGACGAGATGAGATATAGTTTGGAAGTTCATCTCATTTTTCACCTTGACTTTGTTGGCCTAAATGGGTAAATTTAGCGTAATTTAAGGGCCAGATTCATATTTCTTACTTATATAGGACTGACGCCCGGATGTCAAAGACAATTCGTTCCTGGACTGAGTGGTATTTATCAAGACAGGAACTAGTTGTGTTATCGGGCGTCGTACTGTTTTTAGCTGGCCTGTTTTTCTCCTCACCGCTATTGAGGATTGTGGCGTTTTTGCTCTCAGGCTCGCTCTTTGCGTATGTCATCGTGTCTCGATGGCGGCCGAGGCCGAAGGAGCATTCGGAGGGTGACGGTTCCAGGATTTTAGTCACTGCACAGGAGCAAGAAGCCGAAATGAAAAAACTCGTCTTCGACGATTTTCAGCCGTCAGACAAGAAATTCAAGGTGGATATTGTGGAGGATCCCGCCGGGAAGCCGAAATCCGCAGCATCAAAACGCGGCCAGATTTCGGCTGTTGCAGAGTATGAGTTTCAGCCTTCTGATTTCTTTGATGTGAACGAAGATGTTTTCGTTCGCGAGGGGGGGCCGAAATCGGAATTCGGGTTCCTTATGAAAAAGGTTCTCACCGTCGTGAAAGAAGTGAACTTCGCGCATTCGGTGGCCTTTTTCTGGGTGAACAAGGACAAGAACCAGATTGTCCTGGAGAGCTTTGTTTCCGATAGCGACAAGTTCATGACGCATCGCCGCCGGGAGCTTGGGACCGACGTCATCAGTCAGGTCGCTTTCACGGGACATCCCAGAATTCTCAACCAGGTCAATGCGGCTGGACAGCTCGAGATGCTCGGCTACTACGAGGCTGTGGAACCTGTCAAGACGTTTGTCGCCGTCCCGATTTTCTATGCCAAATCGACGACGGTTCCTCATGAGCCCGTTGCGGTCCTGACCCTCGATTGTATCGATGAGGACGCATATGGACCGGAGACGCTGAGCTCGCTGGGCCAGTTCACGAAGTTGATCTCTGCGTTGATTAGAAGCTATACCGACAAGTATGATTTGCTTCTCGATTCGGAAGTTCTGCGATCAATTTCCAGGATGCGGGAGCAGTTGAAAATCGAGTTCAGTCTGCACAATGTCGTGCGGACGTTGGCTGAAGAGACATCCCGGCTGGTAACGTGGGATTACGTCTCCGTGGTTCTGTTCGATGAAAACCGGAAATCGTGGGTCGTCCAGTTTGTTCTCAATCGGATGAACGATTCGTATGTTACTGCAACCCAGGAAATTGACCCTCACCAGAGCCTTGTGGGGGGCGTTATTCAGTCAGGCGTTTCCCGGATTATCGACTCTATGGCAGGCATCGAGCTGCCCCGGTTTTACAAAGCGGAACGGGTTGATTCCAAGGGCGCTTGTATCATCCTTCCAATCATCTCGACGAGCCGCTGCTACGGTGTATTGGCTGTCGAAAGTAAGGACACTAAAACGTACTCAGACCCCGAGGTCAAGTTGCTCGAGAAGCTCGTCGAGACAACAGCGGTGGGTCTTGAAGTGCTGAACCTTACCGATGTTGTCAACAACTACGTCCTGATGGACGAGACAACGGGAGTGGCGACGAGAAGCTACTTCGCGAGCCGCGTGCAGGAAGAAGTGCATCGTGCCAATGATTTCGGAACGGATCTGACTCTTGTGATGTTGTCGATTGACTCGATGAACGAGCATTTGCATCGCTATGGCAAGGACGGATTCGATTTCGTCCTTCAAAATATCGGCCGAATGATCAAATCGTCTGTTCGACCGTACGATCTCGTGGGGCGGTTTGATTTCAACAGGTTTGCGGTATTGCTGGTAAGCACGGCTGCGAAGGAGGCCCATTTGTGGGCTGAGAAGCTGCGCAAGAACATCGCGAGCAATATCATCAATGTCGACCAGAAGAGCTTTTCTGTTACCGTGAGCATTGGAGTTTGTGGCGCCGTGAGCCAGACAAGTGACATCGAGTTGCTGGAAAATGTTGGCCAGACGTTGAAAAAGGCGGTCGAGGCGGGAGGAAATGTTGTTCGGATTTTTAATTAATGAGAATATGGTGAGGAGATAAGTATGGCAAAACAGACCGATTTTGCAGAAAAAGCTAAAAAAGCCGCACAGGAAAAAGGCACCAAATGTCCTAAGTGTGGGACTGTCAGGGTCCCCACCCTCTTCGTTCAGTCGATTCGATCAGCGCATGGTTCCTATCGTTTCAACCGTTCGCGCGTTCAGATCTGCAAGTGCAACGAAAAACAGGTATTAGCCTAACATTTGTTCTCATTCCTCGTAATCCTCAGTAGTCGGTTCTATCTGGAATCTCTGCGGGCTGTGGTGGGTCGAGTCGTGGAAGGGAGACTGCTATCTTGAAGCCAGGGAAAGTTGTCTTCATGGTCCTCGATAGCGTTGGTGTCGGCGCACTGCCCGATGCTCGTGCGTACGGAGACGAGGGAACGAATACGGTTGGGAATACGGCGAGAGCAATCGGAGGTCTGAAGCTCCCGAACCTGCAGAAACTCGGGCTCGGAAATATCGTCGATGCGCAGGGTGTGCCGCCAGTCAAAAATGCAGAGAGCTGTTTCGGAAAAATGGCCGAGCGTTCGGCCGGAAAAGACAGCACGACTGGTCATTGGGAACTTGCGGGTGTCATAACAGAAAAGGCGTTTCCGTTGTATCCGGGAGGATTCCCTGCTGATGTCCTCCGGAGTTTTATGGACGTTGCAGGTTGCAGCGGAGTCCTGGGTAACAAGCCTGCGTCAGGCACCGATATCCTTGTGGAACTCGGTGATGAACACGTTCGCACGAGGAACCCGATCGTCTATACTTCCGGCGATTCAGTATTCCAGATCGCCGCTCACGAAGGGGTGATCCCGCTTGAACGGCTCTATGAGATTTGTACGCGAACTCGTCATGAAGTGATGACGGGGATTCACGCTGTCGGACGAGTCATCGCCCGGCCATTTGTGGGTTCAAGCGGTGCATATGTCCGCACCACAAACCGAAGGGATTTTGCTCTCAATCCTCCGGCGCCCATGCTTTTGGATCTTCTGCACGATGAAGGGATCGAGACGATCGGCGTCGGGAAAATCGATGATCTGTTCTGTGGACGCGGACTGAAGCAGAAGATCCATACGACCTCGAACGCGGAAGGTCTTCGCAGGACGGTCGAGGCCGCAGCAGCATTGCGGCATGGGTTTGTTATGACAAACCTGGTCGATTTCGACATGCTGTACGGACATCGTCAGGACCCGAAAGGGATGGGGGCGGCCCTGGAGCAATTCGACCGAGGACTTCCCTCGCTGCTCGATGCGATGCATGAGGGGGATTTGCTTATCATGACGGCCGATCATGGCAATGATCCGACGGATCAGAGCACGGACCATTCGAGGGAATACGTGCCGCTGCTGAGCTTTGTGAAGGGCGGGAAGCAAAACGTGGACCTGGGAATTCGCCAGACGTTCGCGGATGCTGCAAAAACGGTTGCAGAGTACTTCTCCTTGAAGAAATCATCATTGCTTGCAGGGAACAGTTTTCTTCAATCGATGGTCTAATCAAGAAGAGCGCGAAGGGGGAGTCGGAAGCTTCGGTTCTCCGACGAAACACGAAGTAGATTCGGGAAATACCGAACTTTGTTGTATCTGAGTGATGTTGATAGGGTAGGGCTCAGACTACCTGCATAGTCCCATTGGAAAGAGGCGCGACAGTACATGGTAAAAATCAGTAAACAATACACGAATCGGGAAAGCCAGTCTCTCGACAAGTACCTTCAGGAGATCGGCAAGGTCGACCTGCTCACACCGCAGGAGGAAATCGATCTTGCCCGACGCATCAAGAAGGGGGACCAGAAGGCGCTTGAGAAACTGACGAAGGCCAACCTCCGCTTCGTCGTCAGCGTCGCAAAGCAGTATCAGAACCAGGGACTGTCCCTCGGCGACCTGATCAACGAGGGGAATCTCGGGCTGATAAAAGCTGCCAAACGGTTCGATGAGACGCGTGGATTCAAGTTCATCTCGTATGCCGTGTGGTGGATTCGCCAATCGATTTTGCAAGCCCTGGCTGAGCAGTCCCGTATCGTGCGTCTGCCGCTGAACCGCGTCGGTGCGCTGAACAAGATTGGCAAAGCATTCAGCACGCTTGAACAGGAATTCGAGCGTGAACCGAGCGCCAGCGAGCTTGCGGAAGAGCTGGACATGTCGCTCTTCGAAGTCTCCGACACGCTGAAGATTTCCGGGCGCCACCTTTCGATGGATGCACCGTTTGCACAGGGAGAGGATAACCGGCTCCTGGATGTTATCCAGGATCAGCGCCAGCCATCTCCTGATCACCAGTTGATGGAAGAATCCCTGAAGGTTGAAGTGCGACGTGCCTTGAACACGCTGAGCGAGCGGGAAGCACAGGTCATCAGGTTATATTTTGGGCTCGATCAGGAGCACTCGCTGACTCTTGAAGAGATCGGCGAGAAGTTCAATCTCACGCGGGAACGCGTTCGACAAATCAAAGAGAAAGCGATCCGGCGTTTGCGGCATGCCTCCCGGAGCAAAGCTCTGAGGGCTTACCTGGGATAATGGAACGAATGAGACATGCAACCAGTGGAAAGCCTCGGTGTAAGCCGGGGCTTTCGCTGTTCCGGAGGGTCCAACACACGAAAACTCTGGCCGTCGTGATCACTGCTCCCTTTCTTTTCGCCTCGGTTCTGGCAATCGGTGGCTGTGGTGGGACGTCCCCCCGGTTCAAGAGCGGGGAAACAAAGAGAGCGGAGTCTGCCGGGAAGACAGAACCAGCACGTTCCGGCAAAGACTCGGTTCAGGCACGAGATGAGGACGTCGAGACTGCTTCCGACGCAGCTGAAAACGTGTTGGCGGGAAAGCGGAGTTTCCGGACAGAGAAGAATTCGGCGATCTCGAATCTCGATCAGGCGAAGGTGATGCGCGAGATATCGAAACTGATGGGAGTGTCGTACAAACTCGGCGGAATGGATGAAGATGGAATCGATTGTTCCGCCTATACGATGACGGTCTACAAGAAATCGATCGGGAAGCTGCTGCCTCGAAGCAGTGCTGAGCAGTTCAAGACTGGAATTCCGGTGACCAACGACGATCTGAAGTTCGGCGATCTCGTATTCTTCAATACGACCGGCGAGACAGCCTCGCACGTTGGGATCTATCTCGGTGATGATCTCTTTGCTCATGCAAGCGTCTCGCTGGGCGTAACGATTTCGTCACTTGAAAGCTACTATTTCAAACAACGATACGAGGGAGCGCGTCGGGTTGTGGAGTAGGTTGCATTCAAGCGATGTGCTGAGTATATTTTCTTATCGAAGTTGAATTTCTACATT
This sequence comes from Ignavibacteriales bacterium, assembly GCA_026390595.1. Lineage (NCBI taxonomy): Bacteria > Pseudomonadati > Ignavibacteriota > Ignavibacteria > Ignavibacteriales > Ignavibacteriales bacterium. Next base: position 409,224 of record JAPLFQ010000020.1, on the reverse strand, counting down.
TGGGGCGGCAGAAAACAAGAATGTCCAGATTGCCTATCTATCTGTATGGGACTGAGGTGCTGCGCAAGAAGGCGAAGCCTGTCCAGAAGCTCGATGATTCTGCGATCAAGCTGATGTACGATCTGGCCGAGACAATGCACAGAGCGAACGGCATCGGACTCGCTGCCACCCAGGTGGGGGATCTCCGACGGATGCTCGTCGTTGATGTAGGCGCAATTGAGAGGGGAGTGCGGGAGGAAGATGAAGGAAAGCCCGCTGAACACGATTCGGAGTCCAAAGTACTTGTGATGATCAATCCTGTCATCAAGGTCATGGAGGGGTCAATCTCGATGGAAGAGGGGTGTCTCAGCATCCCCGATCTTCGCGCAGAAGTGGATCGGCCTGAGAGAATTGGCGTGAAATACCGGGATGTAAATTTCCAGGAGGCAGAAATAACAGCCGACGGCCTGCTCGCCAGGGTTATACAGCACGAAGCCGATCATCTGGATGGCGTCATGTTCGTGGACCGTGTTGGAAGAACGCGCCGGGCGCTTCTCCGCAGCGAGCTGAAAAAGATTGAAAAGGGTGAGGTAGACACGTCGTATCCTTCCATCAGTTCTGACGAGGTATGAGCCTTCACCATGCGAATTCTCTTCATGGGCACGCCGGAGTTTGCCATCCCCAGCCTCAAGACGCTGTTGGAGCATGGCTACAATGTTGTCTCCGTCGTGACATCGCCCGATATGCCTCAGGGGCGAGGACAGAAAGTCGCCCCATCCCCCGTCAAAGAATTTGCCGATGAGAGAAGCCTCCCTCTTCTCCAACCACAAAGCTTGAAAGACCCGGCGTTCGTTTCCGCCGTTGCCAGTCTCCAACCGGATCTCATCGCAGTCGTGGCGTTCCGCATTCTCCCGCCAGAAGTGTTCACAATCCCCCGGTTTGGTGCATTCAATCTGCATGCGTCGCTCCTCCCAAAGTTCAGGGGTGCCGCGCCGATCAACTGGGCGATCATCAAAGGGGAAGAGGAAACGGGAGTCACAACGTTCTTCCTGCGCGAGAAAGTGGATACAGGCGCGGTGCTTCTGCAGGCCCGCGTTCGCATCGGGCGTGACGAGACCGCCGGCGAATTGCACGACAGGTTGTCGGATCTGGGAGCCCAGGTTGTCCTTCAGACTGTCCGTGCAATCGAGCTCGGCAATGCCAAACCCATGGCCCAGGACGAATCCTCCGCATCGCTTGCCCCCAAGATCTGGCGTGAGAATTGTGAAATCGACTGGAAGAAACCTGCGCAGCAAATTCACGATTTTGTGCGCGGTCTTTCTCCCAGTCCGTGTGCCTGGACGAGGCATCATGGAAAGATCGTTCGGATCTATGGGACGGAACGTGTCGATGATTACGGACTGGTCCATGCGTGCGAACCGGGTGTCGTAGCGGACACGACCGCCACGAAAGTACTGGTCGGAACTCAGACAGGTTTGCTCGGACTCACCGAAGTTCAACAGGAGGGGAGGAAGCGAATGGCGATCGCAGAATTCATACGCGGCTATCCGCTCAAAGCGGGTGACCGGTTCGGCAAAACCTGAACGTCCTGCGGCGGCTCCCCCGACTGCGGTTGTTTGCATACTCTCCGAAAAAGGATTATATTCGCACATTCATTTGCCCCCCAGTCAGAGAGAACCGATAACTCGTCGATGTCAAAAGTCATTGTTATTGCGAATCAAAAGGGCGGCGTAGGGAAGACAACAACGGCCGTGAACCTGGCTGCGTCTCTCGCTGTGGCCGAAAAGCGTACACTTCTTGTTGATATGGATCCGCAGGCGAACGCGACCAGCGGAATCGGCATCTCTCCTCTCGAAGGCCGCACCATTTACGAAGTGATCGTCGACGGACTGAACATGGGATCGACAATTGTCGAGACCCAGATGCCGTTTCTCTCCTGTGTCCCATCCCATATCAATCTCGTCGGCGCAGAGATTGAGATGGTGGCCCTGGAAAACAGGGAGCGGAGACTCTTGACAGCTATTCAACCTGTGCGTGAGCTGTACGATTTTGTTGTCATCGATTGCCCTCCCTCGCTTGGACTTCTGACGCTGAACGCACTCACCGCAGCCGATTCCATTCTGATCCCGGTGCAATGCGAATACTTCGCTCTCGAAGGACTGGGTCAGCTCTTCAGCACGATCAATCTCGTGAAGAAGACGCTCAATCCGAACCTTGACATCGAGGGGGTGTTGTTGACGATGTTCGACTCGCGCCTGCGGTTGTCGAATCAGATCGTCGATGAGGTCAAACGATATTTTGGAAACAAGGTGTTCAAGACGGTTATCTCCCGCAACATCCGTTTGAGCGAAGCTCCGAGTTTCGGCAAGCCAATTATTCTGTACGACGCCATCTGCTCAGGCACCCGGCACCATATGGACCTGGCCAAAGAGGTGCTGGCGAACAACGATGCGCTGACGCCCGAGTCGATCCCGCAATCACACTCTGTTACCGGATCCTGATATGTCTACTCAAAAGAAATCAGTTCTTGGACGGGGGTTGAGCGCTTTGATACCGAAGGCGCCACCGAAAGAAGTGAGCTACCGGCACGATGAGATTGGAGCAGACACGGGAGAGGTAGGCATTATAGCCCGGGTCGCGATGGAGCTCATACGGCCCAACCCATTCCAGCCCCGGACGGAATTTGACGTTGAGGCGTTAGCGGAACTCACCCGTTCGATCGTCGAAAAAGGGATCATACAGCCGATTACTGTCCGGCGCGTGGACGGCGGATATCAGCTTGTAACGGGCGAACGGCGATTGCGCGCGGCGCAGAACGCCGGACTCACAGAGATCCCCGCTTACATCATCACGGTGGAATCCGATGAGGAAATGCTGGAACTCGCTCTCATCGAGAACATCCAGCGCGAGACGCTGAACCCTATCGAAATTGCCCACGGTTACAAACGCCTCATCGACGAGTGCCATCTGACGCAGGAAGAGGTGGCAGACAAAGTCGGCAAGGACCGCACGACGGTTACGAATTTCATCCGCTTGCTCAAACTGCCTATCGAGATCCAGGTAGGGTTGCGGAAGAACCTCATCACGATGGGGCACGCGCGGGCGCTGATCAACGTGCCGACAGAGGGCATGCAACTCCGTCTTTATCAGAAAATCGTCGATTCAGGTATCTCTGTCCGCAAGATCGAGCTCCTCGCGAAAGCGACGGGTAAAACAACACAAGGGACCGGCCGGAAGACCCTTCCGACAGAAGGCTCGGCCAGCGTTCAGAGCGTGGAAGCGAAACTGCGACAGACGCTCGGCACGAAGGTGAGCGTAAAGGAACGTGTCGGCGGAAAAGGGGAAATCGTCATCGAGTACTATTCGCTCGATGATCTGGATCGCCTGCTCGACCTCTTCGCATCACTCGAGAAATTTCACTAGAAGTCATTTCAACAAGAAGTCACGCAAAGGCACAAAGGCACGAAGAGATGTCTGCGGTGTGCCTGCTCAACGTTTCTTGAATCATCTGGAAGATACCATGGCCAATCAGAAAGTTCTCACCGACAAGGCGCCGAAACCAATCGGGCCGTACAGCCAGGGAATCATTGTTGACGGACGATTTGTCTACACGGCTGGTCAGGTTGCCATCGATCCTGCGACGAATAAGGTCATCGAGGGAGATATCAAGGCGCAGACCAGGCAGGTCCTGAAAAACATCGAAGCTGTGCTGAACGCAGCCGGCACGTCCATGAATGCCGTCGTGAAGACAACAGTCTTCCTGAAGGACTTCAATGACTTTGCGGCGATGAACGAAGTCTATGCGGAGTTTTTCTCGTCAGCCGCTCCGGCTCGAAGCACCGTCGAAGTGGGCCGGCTCCCGCGAGACATGAAGGTCGAAATCGAAGCTGTAGCGGTCATCGAGAAGTAGGTGGTTGTGCCTTGCATAATGAAAGCTTGGACGCATTCTCTCATCCATTCGCGGGTCGCTCTTCTGTGTGGTCTCCTCTCTCTTCTGATCGGCCCTGCCGTTAGTCAGGAGCGAGTCTCGTCGGCGTTGTTCAAGGCGGACCCGGTTTCGCAAACACCGTTCTTCCGCCTCCTGCCGGATTCCCTGAAGGCTGATTCTGCCAGCGTCGTGTTCATTCGTTCGAAGTCTCCGACAACTGCGGTACTGCTTTCGGCTATTCTCCCCGGTGCCGGCCAGATTTACACGGGGAGATATTGGAAGGTTCCGCTCATTCTCGGATTCGGAGGGTATTTCGGGACGCAGTGGTTTCGTATGAATGACCGCTATACCGAATCCCGATCGAGATACGACGAGTCTGTAAAGCTCGGGGCTAACAATGGGCAGGGGGATGCGCAACTGCTCTACGAGAGGGACTTCTACCACGATGAGCGCGACAGGTTCGCGTTCTATTTTGCAATCACTTATCTGCTAAACCTCGTCGACGCATACGTCGGAGCCAGCCTCTACGGTTTCGATGTCGGGGATAATCTTGGCGGAACTTCTCTCAAGATCAGCATCCCAATCCGCTAGGTCTGGTCCACTACCCCAGTATGTCCTTGAGTGCTCCGGTCAGAGCAGGAAACCGGAATTCAAACCCCGCTTTGAGGAGCTTCTCCGGCTTTGCACACTGGCCGTTGAGGACTATGGCCGACATCTCTCCGAGAATCGCTCTCAGAACAAAAGACGGCACCGGGAATATTGACGGGCGGTGCATAACTGCTCCGAGGGTTTGAGCAAAATCGCGCATCGTCGTGGCTTGCGGCGCTGCCAGATTCAAAGCCCCTGAAAGCGCTGTTGTATCGAGCGCGAACCGAATTGCCCGCACCTCGTCTTCATGGTGAATCCATGGAAACCACTGATCTCCGGAGCCAAGCGGGCCGCCGACAAAAAGCCTGAATGGAAGGAGCATTTTCTTGAGAGCGCCGCCCCGAGAATCCAGGACGATGCCGGATCGAAGCAGGACAACCCGAACACCAAGTTCTTGCGCCTCCAGCGCGGACGATTCCCATGCGACACATGTTCTTCCGAGAAAATCCTGTCCGGGTGGATGATTCTCGACAACGTTTCCCCGGGGGACGTTGCCGTAAAACCCAACGGCAGACGCGTTGACGAGGGCTTTCGGTTTTTTGCTCGAATGCCGGATAGCTTCCACCAGTGCCCCCGTCGGCTCTGTGCGGCTCAGAAGGAGTTCTTGCTTGCGGGTTTCCGACCACCTCTTCTCGCCAATCGACTGTCCCGAAAGATTTACAATCGCTTCTGCGGACTCAACATACTGTGTCCATTCGCCCTGGTTCTTTCCATCCCAGCGAACATACCGTACCAGGGGATGAACGGGCGCTCGCATCGCGTCCTGGCTTCTTGTGAGGACAACAACTTTTGTCCGACTCTCGACCAGACTTGATGTCAATTTCCGACCGATCAATCCCGTAGCGCCGGCGACTATGACCGTTCCCAATGGAGTATCCATACGATGTACATAATCAGAATTTCCGTGGAATTCCAGATCATGCCTTGAGTCGGATGCACCGACCTCCACCTTGCTCTTACGGCGATTTTACGCTATATTTCTTGTCCGAACGGGGAGTAAAGGGTGATTTGATTGCACTTCCACTCTTTACTTTTTCTTTTTTTGGAGCACTTGATTCGCAATCGAGTCACTGAAGGTTCATGAAGCACATCCGAAATTTTTGCATAGTCGCACATATCGATCACGGCAAATCCACCCTCGCCGACAGGATCCTCGAGCTTACCGGAGCAATCTCTTCCCGCAACATGACCAAGCAGGTGCTGGATGATATGGAGCTTGAACAGGAGCGCGGCATTACCATCAAGCTCCACGCTATCCAGATGCAGTACAAGGCACTCGATGGAGAGCAATACACGCTTAACCTGATCGATACGCCCGGGCACGTCGATTTTACGTATGAGGTCTCACGTTCTCTCGCAGCGTGCGAAGGGGCGATTCTTGTTGTGGACGCGACGCAGGGGGTGGAGGCGCAGACAATTTCCAACCTCTATCTCGCCATCGACGCGGGGCTTGAGATCATACCTTTCATCAACAAGGTCGACCTGCCCAGCGCAAAGACGATGATCGACACGGTCAAGCGCCAGGTCGTAGATCTCCTTGGATGCACAGAAGAAGAAATCCTGCTCGGGAGCGCGAAGTCCGGATTGGGGACGCACGAAGTCGTCGAAGCGATCGTGCATAGAGTGTCTGCTCCCAAGGGAGACCCCGACGCGCCGTTGAGAGCGCTGATATTCGACTCCGTGTTTGACGAGTACCGCGGCGCAGTGGCATACGTGAGGGTGATTGATGGGACGTTGAACGAAAAGGAACACATCAAGTTCTTCTCGAATGACAAGCAGTTCCAGGCCGAAGATGTCGGAATCCTGGAAATGCAGCGAAAACGTGTAGGCAGTATTTCCGCCGGCAACGTCGGATACGTCATCGCCAATGTGAAGGATGTCCACGATACCAAGGTGGGAGACACCATCACACACGCAGACAAGCCTGCTGCAGGGCCGCTTCCCGGTTACAAAGAAGCGAAGCCAATGGTCTTCAGCGGTATGTATCCGTCCAACAGTGACGCGTTTGGTGAATTGAGGGAAGCGTTAGAGAAACTCCGCCTGAACGACGCCTCGCTGACGTTCGAACCAGAGAGTTCGCTGGCCCTCGGGTTCGGCTTCCGGTGCGGTTTTCTTGGGCTTCTGCACATGGAGATCATCCGTGAGAGGCTCGAGCGAGAATACAATCAATCCCTCATCAATACTGTTCCGAACGTCGAATACAGCGTTATCAAGCTCGATGGCAAAGTCATGCTCGTGGATAACCCCGCGTTCATGCCTACCCCAGGCGAAATCGAGAGGGTCGAAGAGCCTTACATCAAGGGACAGATTATCACGCCGACCGAGTACATCGGTCCAATCATGAAGCTCTGCATGGACCGGCGCGGAATCCATCGTAATACTACTTATCTGTCCCCCGAGCGTGCCGATATCCACTATGAGCTCCCTCTGGCTGAAATCATCTTCGATTTCTATGACAAGCTGAAGTCCATTTCCCGGGGTTACGCCTCGTTCGATTACGACTTCCTGGAAAACCGGGAATCGGACCTCGTGAAGCTCGATATTCTGCTGAACGGGGAGTCTGTCGATGCGTTATCGACCATTGTACATAGGGCGAAATCGTATGACTGGGGCCGGAAGATGTGCGGGAAACTTCGCGAGCTCATCCCACGTCAAATGTTTGAGGTTGCAATCCAGGCCGCGATCGGCAGTAAGGTCATCGCACGGGAAACCATCAGCGCGATGCGAAAAAACGTCATCGCCAAGTGCTATGGGGGAGACATCAGCCGCAAGCGGAAGCTCCTGGAAAAACAAAAAGAAGGCAAAAAACGGATGAAACAGGTCGGCCGGGTGGAGATCCCCCAGGAAGCCTTCCTGGCTGTCTTGTCGATGGAGGAATGAATGAACGATGCACGCAAAGTGAAACAGGAAGAGCCACGGGACGACAGACCCTTGAAGGCGAAGGTGCTGGCCTTTCTAAAGGAGTTTGGTATAGTCTTTGGGGCTTTTCTGGTTCTCAATAATTTCGTCATCGCCTCCTTCCTGGTCCCGACCGGATCGATGGAGAATGAAGTGATGACCGGTGACCTGCTCTTCGTGAACAAGTTCATCTACGGCGGCACCTCGCCGCGCAACATACCCTTCACGAATGTGCGTCTACCCTGGTTTCGGATTCCAGGGTTCAGGGAGGTTGAGCGGGGCGATGTGATCGTTTTTGTGTTTCCCGGCTATCGGGATGAAGTGAAGCCGGAAGATTTTACGTTCTACCTGAAGCGCTGCGTGGCACTTCCGGGAGATACGCTGCAAGTGATCAAGAGGGTTCTCCACGTGAATGGCAAGGTTGCTCCGGTGCCGCGGAACATACACTTCAGTTTCCCGCGGATGGTGAGTGCAAGCGGTGTGGATGATCGGATTTTCCCGAAAGGGGCTTCCTGGAACGAAGACAACTATGGCCCTCTTGTGATTCCGAAGCAAGGGATGACGCTCCGCATCGACCCGACGACGATCGAGGCGTGGGATACGTTCATTCGCAGGGAGGGGCACACGGTCACTGTCAGCGGCAATCGTATCGAAATCGACGGCAAGGAGGCCACGGAGTACACGGTCCAGCGTGACTATGTGTTTGGCATGGGAGACCATCGGGATAACAGCCTCGACGGTCGTTATTGGGGGTTCATCCCCAAAGAAAACCTCGTCGGTACACCCCTGGTTGTCTATTGGTCGTGGGACACCAACATCCCGATCTACAACATTTTCTCCAAGATCGCTTCGGTTCGTTTGGGCCGGATAGGAACGCTTATCAAGTAGGGATGGTGGACGAGGAGAACCGACACATATCAATGAATGCGTCACCGGACGCGAAGCCTCCCGGCACGCCGCATGAATCGACTGTAATTCCTTCGACGCCCGAGCCTCCCCTCGGGCGTCGGGCGATGAGCTTTGCCAGGGCGATTCTCTTCACGATCTTCATTGCCTTCCTGCTGAAGACGTTTGTCGTAGAGGCGTTTCGGATCCCTTCCGGATCGATGGAGAACACTCTTCTCGTCGGCGACTTCCTTCTGGTCAACAAGCTCGCGTATGGATTGAAGACCCCGCGGTACGTTCCACTTACCAACCTTGCGATCCCTTCGCTGACGTTTCCCGCTTTCGGTTCTGTCGGGCGTGGGGATGTCGTTGTCTTCGAGTATCCCGGTAGGCATAGTGAGACTGAAGGAAACGAACCCGTCTACTACATCAAACGTTGCATCGGGATTCCAGGAGACACTGTTGCGATACAGTCGGGTGACGTTCTTGTTGACCGAAGGATGGTGCTTCCTCCGTCGCACGGGAAATCCTCTTTCCCGGGGCGGTCTCTCTGGCCGGAACCCGCACGAGGGGAGGGACGGGAGCCGATCGATGGGAACAATTACGGCCCGATCATAGTCCCAAAGAAAGGTGACGTGGTTGCACTGACGCCGGCGTCTGTTTCGCGGTGGAGAGATTTCATTGAGCGTGAGCATCACCGGTTGGACATGGATTCGAGTGGAACAGTGCTGGTCGATGGGATCACGTCATCTACCTACACGGTCCAACAGAACTATTACTTCATGCTCGGGGACAATCGCGGCAACAGTCTTGACAGCCGGTTCTGGGGGTTCGTCCCCGAGAGAAACATCGTCGGAGCGGCGCTCGTGGTGTACTGGTCATGGGATCCCGAAGATCCGGGGAGTGGCCTCAAGGAGAGGGTGAGCAAGATCAGGTGGTCGCGGGTTGGGATGTTGATTCGATAGCAGTCATCGGCAGTCAGTACCGCACACGAAGTGAGGAACTGGACAGAAGAGTGGCGAGCCTTTACATCCATATTCCGTTCTGTGAACACAAGTGCATCTACTGCGATTTCTATTCGATCGCCCCGAACGAGACCGCGTCGCGTTCCGAGCTGCCGACGACGCGGTTCGTTGAGACGTTGCTCAAGGAACTTGATATCCGGGCCCGCGAAGAGCGATTCCAGGTGCCTTATGAGACTGTCTTTCTGGGCGGCGGAACTCCTTCGTTGCTCTCTGTGGAAGACCTCAAGCTCATACTCGACAAAGTCACGAGTTCGTTCCACATAACGGCAGATGCTGAGATCACTGTCGAGACCAATCCCGGGACGGTGGATCGGCAGAAGCTCGACTCTTTCCGAAGGCTCGGGATCAACCGACTGAGCATAGGGATCCAATCATTTCACGATGACGACCTGAAATTCCTGACTCGCATCCATTCATCGGATGAGGCAAAGCAGTGTGTCCGTGATGCGCAGAATGCGGGGTTCGACAATGTCAGCCTTGACCTGATGTTCTCGCTTCCGAACCAGACGAAGGAACGGTGGCGTGCAAACCTCGAGCAGGCAATGGAGCTGAGCCCCGCGCACATTTCTTGTTACAGCCTGATTGTGGAGCCGAACACGCCCCTTGCCAGGATGGTCGAGTCACGGCAGATTTCGCTTCTGACCACCGATGAGGATGCGTCGATGTACGAGTTGACGATTCAGTATCTCGCCGCACACGGTTTTGAGCAATACGAGGTATCGAACTTCGCCCGCCTGGGGCTGAAGTCACGGCACAACGGCAACTACTGGAATCACTCGAACTATCTCGGGTTCGGACCTTCCGCTCATTCATTCTGGTCCTCCGGCGGTGCAGAAGGCTCCGTCCGCTGGTGGAATGTATCAAGCATCGTTGGTTATCTCGACAAACTCGATCAGGGATCGCTTCCTGTCGCGGGGCAGGAGCACCTGACGACGAAACAACTTGTGGAAGAGGAGATCTTTCTCGGTCTTCGGAGTGAAGGGATTGACATCGCCGGTTTTCGCGGGCGCTATGGGAAGGATCTGATGGCAGAGCATCGCTCCCGACTCAATGATCTCATTGAAAGCCGGATGGCGATTGTGCAGGACGGCAAATTGAGGCTTACATCCAAAGGGTACATGGTTTGCGATGAGATATGCGCTTCGCTGCGCGTCTGAAAACGCTGTTGCAGTTCAGGGCATTTCCTGATAGATTTTGCAGGTTTTGACTCGTCGCATCTGTCCAGATTGATAACGAGGAGTGCATGGAACACAAAAAGCTGAACCGCGTCATCGCCGGAGGCGTTTTTCTTGTCTCCCTTATTACATATATGGCTACCCTTTCTCCCACCGTCGTGTTCTGGGATGTAGGAGAGTTCTCCGCTGCAGCATTTTCATTGCAGGTACCCCATCCGCCGGGAGCTCCGCTGTTTCTTCTTCTGGCCCGCCTGGCGTCGATGGTGCCTTTTGTGCCTGATATTGCTGTCCGGATGCACTTTGTTTCCGGGCTCGCGAGCGCCTTGTCATGCGGTTTGCTGTATCTTCTTTCAGTCAAGTTCATCGTGACGTGGAGAGGCATACCGGGGACAACGTACGACCGGATTGTCGTGTTTGGATCGGCGGTTGTCGGAGCGTTGTCGCTGACCTTCAGCCCGACATTCTGGTTTAACGCGGTGGAAGCCGAAGTGTACGGCATGAGCATGCTGTTCGTCAGTGGCATCATCTGGTTGGGAATGCGATGGTATGAACGGGCGGATTTCAAGCGGGGAGACATGTATTTGCTGTTCATCGCCTACCTCGTCGGCCTGGCGGTTGGTGTCCATCTGCTGGCCATACTGGCGCTCTTCCCTGTGATGCTGTTCTACTATTTCCGGTACAACGAGTTTTCGATTCCGTCGTTCCTCAAGTTCGGCGTCGCGGCGATGATAATTTTCGGGATCATCTATCCCGGTGTGGTGAAAGTGCTGCCGTCCCTGCTCGACGGGGAATTTGGAGGAACAAAGAGTGAATTGTTCACATTCATGCCAATCGCGTTGATCGGTGCAGCTTTCTACGGCATTTACTATTCTGTCAAGAAACAGAACCGCCTCCTCAACCTCGCACTCCTGAGTTTCCTGCTGATCATCCTCGGGTACTCCACCTACACGATGGTGTACATCCGCGCGAATGCAAATCCCCCGATGAACGAAAACGATCCGAGTACGATGGCGCGCCTGGTCTCGTACCTCAATCGTGAGCAGTATGGCGAGGCCCCGCTGATCAACCGGCGATGGAACACCGAACCCGAACAGTCGGCTGCCGCAGCAAAATACGCGGGCGATCTGGACTACTTCTGGAAGTATCAGCTGAATCACATGTATCTGCGATATTTCGGATGGAACTACGTTGGTTCGGAAGGCGATTTCAAAGATGCGGGGGTCAATTGGAAGCAGCTCTACGGTATACCTCTGTTCCTGGGATTGCTGGGAGCCTTCTTTCACTGGCGCCGCGATCCAAAGATGGCCGCGGTTGCAAGTGCTACGTTTCTCGTGATGGGGCTCGCCCTGGTAGTGTACTTCAACATGCAGGAACCCCAGCCCCGGGAGCGTGACTACTTCTACGTGGGTTCGTTCTTCATATTTTCTATGTGGATTGGTATGGGCGTGCTCGGAGCCATCGATTGGATCAAAGAGAAATACAAGTCGAACGGCAGTCACGAATACATGGGATACGCGGTCCTCGTCCTTGCAGTCCTGTTTGTCCCTGTGAATATGTTCCGGACCAACTATCATCAGGCGGACCGGAAGGGGAATTACGTCGCGTGGGATTATTCGTACAACCTTCTGCAGACGTGTGAACAGGATGCAATTCTGTTCACCAACGGTGACAATGACACATTCCCTCTCTGGTACCTGCAAGACGTGGAAGGTGTCCGGCGCGACGTCCGTGTCGTCTGCCTCAGCCTTTTGAACACGAGCTGGTACATCAAAGAGCTCAAACACAGGGAGCCGTACGGCGCGAAGAAAGTCCCGATCACAACCCCCGACGGCGATATTGAGGTCATTAGGCCGAGGGAATTCCAGCCGCGTGTGATCAAGCTTCCAGTCCCCGGCGAAATCATGCGAAAGTACAGCGTGGAAGGGACCGCCGCGACACTTGATGCCAAGACGAAGGTGCAGGATGTGACCGATACCATGTCTTTCTACATGCCGAACTCACTCGAATTCGGCAAGGTGAAGGCCATCCGCGTGCAGGATATCATGGTTTTCGATATCGTTGCATCGTCCAACTGGCAGCGCCCCATCTATTTCGCGATGACTGTTTCCCCTGACGGCCAGATCGGCCTGAAAGAATATCTGCAACTCGAAGGACTTGCGTTCCACCTGATTCCCAGGAAGGGGACGTCGCTCGTCAGCAATATCAATGAACCCAAGATGCGCGCACAGTTCTTCACAGATATCCAGAATCCATCCAAGACTCCCGCAGTTGGATATCGGTGGAGGGGATTGCAGGACAGCACGACGTATTTTGATGAGGACATTCGCCGCCTGATGACAAACTACCGGCAGGCCTTTGTCCTCCTGTCGCAATACTACGCCAATACGCCGGGTATGATGTCGAAGGTCTCAGAACCGCTTGACAGGATGGAGCAGGTCGTTCCCCGGAAGGTCATTGCGATGGACTACCGGACAAAGATCTATGTCGCAAACCTGTATGCGGCCGCGGGAAGAGACGACAAGTTCCGCCTGATGTGCAATGAGATCGTTGGGGAGCTGAAGCCGATCGTCGAGCGCGGAACCGCCGAGCCGCTCTCGTATGAAAATCCGTATGTGGTGCTACTCCAGACCTATGAGACCCTGCATCAGTACGACGATGCTCTCAAGCTTGTCGATGTGATCCGCTCGACGTACCCGCGCGAACAAGGGATTGAACAGATCACAGGACAGCTGCGAGCCCGCCTCATGGCGGAGAAATCCGCGGCGCAGCAAAAGGACTCACTTGCCACACGTGCGCCGGTGAAAGGGAAGTAGGCATGGAGGGAAGAACGCAGCCGCCTGAAAAAGAATCAAGACGGGAACACTGGGAGACGTTTTGGGAAGAAAAGGAGAATGTCGCACACGTCTATTCGAACGAGGACCGGATTCTTCGAAACCTCCAACGTGTGGGCGATCTGCGCGGGATGAAAATACTCGAGATCGGAGCCGGAACGGGGAGGGATAGCTTTCCGCTCATGAAGTATGGGGCGGAGGTCGTCCAACTCGACTATGCTGAGAATTCACTCCGGATTCTCAAACGCCTGGCGGAAAATTTGCAGCTTCCCGCGAGAATTGTCGGCGGCGATACGTTCCAACTGCCATTTCAGGCTGAGACGTTCGACGTTGTGTTCCACCAGGGATTGCTGGAACACTTCCGTCATCCGCAGGCCGAGGCCCTTCTGAAGGAGAACATCCGAGTTCTCAAAACCGGCGGCATACTGCTGGTGGATGTCCCGCAGCGGTATCACTTGTATACGCTCGCCAAACATCTCCTGATGGCCGTGGACAAGTGGTTCGCAGGCTGGGAGCGATCGTTCTCCGTAGGCGAGCTGAAAAACCGCATGCAAACGCTCGGATTAACGCCTGTCTATGCCTACGGCGAATGGATGTACCCGAGTTTCTTTTATCGCTCCTTCCGAGAAGCGATGAAGGCCGTTGGCCTGACGCTGCCGCTCAACCCTCAACCGTTCAAATCCGTATCACGCTTCCGAAAGGGTGTTCGGATGGCTCTTCTCGAAACGCCGCTGCCTCTCTATACCGGCATCTCGATAGGCGTCATGGGCAGAAAGTAGCAGCCGGGAGCCTGATGAAGATCCTCGTCCTGAACTGGCAAGATATCAAGAACCCGCTTGGCGGCGGCGCCGAAGTCCATCTCCATGAGATTTTCAAGAGAGTCGTGGCGCAGGGACATTCGGTGACGTTGTACTGCTCAAAGTTTCCCGGATCACCTGATACGGAGGACATCGATGGCCTCCGTGTCATTCGTGAAGGGGGACGATATCTCTTCAACTTCCATGTCCCTCTCCGGTACCAATCGCAGTTTCGGAAAGAAGGATACGATGTCATTGTCGATGACATCAACAAGATTCCCTTCTACACCCCCTGGTTTGTCGACAGGCCGCTCGCGGGGATCGTCCACCACCTGTTTGGGAAAGCGATTTTCCTGCAGGCGCCCTTTGTCCCGGCGTCGTATGTCTACCTTGCCGAAAAAGTCGCAGCAAAGGTGTACAAGAACACTCCGATGGCGGTTGTCTCTGAAAGCACCCGCCTGGAGCTTATTGACCTCGGATTCCCTGCGGCGAACATCGTCATAGTTCCCAATGCAGTCAACGATAAGATCTACAAGCCGTCAGAAGATCTCTTGCCGGGGCAACCGTTGGTCGGTCATCTCGGTCGGTTGAAGAAATACAAGAGCGTGGACCATCTGCTCAGGGCGTTTCAGATAGTACTGAAAGACGTTCCCGATGCGCAGCTCAAAATCATCGGCGATGGTGATTTCCGGGCGGAACTGCAGCGGCTCGCTGGTGAGCTCGGTATTGCCGAACGGGTTGAGTTCACGGGATATGTAAGCGAGAGTGAAAAAGTGCGGCAGCTTCATCAGATGACCCTCGCGGTGAACTGTTCTGCGAAGGAAGGATGGGGATTGACGGTGATCGAGGCGAATGCGTGCGGCGTCCCTGTCGTGGCGAGCGATGTGCCGGGGTTACGCGATTCCGTGGTCGATGAGAAGACCGGTTTCTTGTACGAGTTCGGCAACATTGAGCAGCTGGCGCAGAAGATCACGTTGGTGCTTCGGGACGAGAACCTCCGGAATAGGATGCGGGTGAATGCGATTGCATGGGGGCGTTCGTTCAATTGGGAAGAATCAGCGGGGAAAATGATCGGTTTCCTCGAAGGAGTGATCGAGCGGAAGAGGGTGCGTTCAGTCCCCTGATCTCAAAAGCCTCTGCGTGAGCAACGCCGCACATTCCTCCGATGTCGCGACTTTCTGAACGAACTTCGTACAGTCGCCAAGCCCTTCCCACAACAGCTCGTCCTTCAGTGTATCAACCACTTGTCCCCAGAAGTTCCCTACGATGATGATCGGCTTCTCGGGAATGAATTTCTTGTTGATGAACTCCCAGACGTAGGCAAGTTCGAGGAGTGTGCCGGTTCCTCCCTTGAGGATGACATAAGCGTCCGCCTTGTCAACCAACACCTCTATTCGTTCAACGAGCGTCCTCATTCTGATTTCCGTATCGACCCACCGGTTTGCCTTTCTGGTGAACGTCTCAACTGTGACGCCGATAGTCTCTCCACCCGCTTCCTTCGCACCCCGCGCAGAAGCTTCCATGATTCCGCCATAGCCGCCATTACAGACAATGAAACCTGCCTGCGCCAGGGCGTTCCCGAGTTTCCTGGCCTCGACATATTCAGGGTCGTCTTCATGGGGCCTGAGACTTCCGAATACAGTAACGACTTTCTTCATTGGGATCTTTTCGGTTGGTTGCAGTGCTCAGGTAAGTAATAAGAGGAGCGGATTAATCGGTGAAAACCCAATTCACTCCCAACTTGATGTTTCGGTCCATCAGAGGATAATAGGGAATCATCATCCTGTTGACGCTGAGCGGATTCTCCCACTCGAATGTGAGATAGGCATCCCCGATTTTCGCCACACAGTAGAAATCGAGAGACGCGAACGCAGGCATCTCAGCAACGCCTTGCTCCGCAAACAAGCCAAGGCGTGGCAGGAACTGAAGTCCCCGATGGCGTGTCACAGCCTTTAACCGGATAGCCCCCTTCAGGTCCAGCTCGCCTCCAGCAAATTGGTCCCTGTACGACAATTCGCTGACCGACGTAATCTGCGGGATGACTGGAGGATCGCTCCCGTTCTTTTTGCTTCGTGTGAAAGTGATGTTGCCTGCGAGTTCGAATACCGAGACACGGAGCTTCAGATCGGCTGTCACACCGCTATAATCAAGCACCGGAGTCGAGACGAACGAATATCCTGCCTCTCCATTAGTCCAAGGCGTCAGGCTGATGGAGTTTTCTATTTTCTTGATGAAGCCCGTCAGCCCCAGTTCAAATGAGCTTGTCCGGATGCGAGTTCCGGCCTGGATCAGGGAATGAGTCTCTTTCGTCAGATTGTCAGCACGTTCAAGGTCCGAATCCACCCAGAACAATTCCTGAATCGTTGGGAATCGGTAGCTTCTTGACTGATCTCCCCACACTTCAAGCCACAAAGTCGGTCGAGATTTCAGATTAACACCCCACGAAAGACCGTGGTCCCCGCGAAGCCCTTCAAATCGGGCAGAGAACGCTCCTTCGATCCATTGGCCCGCCCGGAGCATTGTCATTGCGCTTCCTGCGGCATAATTCTCAGTGCGGTCTGCGAGGTAGTGATCCTGCCTCGTATGGCGCGATTCCATCTCCGCTCCCAGATCAAGGGAACCGACCGGGAAAGTGATGTTCTGCTGTAGCTTCATGCCCCAGAAGGAACTGACTTGATTATTGGAAAACAGGGGCTGCCCCCCGAGCGGGTTACCATTCGAATATTCCCTGTCGATGGAGGAAAAATAAAGTGTGGCTTTCGAGAGGGAAGTCGTATCGGAGAAAAACCTCCCGATGACTCCGACCGTAAGATCGTGCCTGGACGAGATCTGATAGGAGGCGAGGTCCTTCACGGTGGCATTCAGCTCATCGTACAGCGAAGCGCTCTTGGACGCATCCACGCCGTCGTTGAGGCCAATGGTCGACTTTGTGTAAAAGTCCCCGATCCACATGTTAAGATCCTCCGACACGTTGTAACGGAGGCGCAACCGGAAATTCCAGGAGTCGTACGCGGAGTTCTTGAATCGGCCATTTGTCACATGCCGTTGGAAGCCGAATACGGCGTTCATCCCGCGGCTTACGTTCTGGGCGAAGATCCCGTCTGACAAAATGTGATCAAACGCCCCCTGGAAGAACCGCAGCTTCGTGAGCGGTCTGGAACTGTTGTATTGATGGGAGACGAAATTGATCCTCCCGGCCGCAGAATTTGGTGATTGGAAGAGCGCACCCATGCCATCAGAGGATTCGATTTCATTCAAATACTCGAGAGGAATATCATACAGGTTGTACAGTCCCGTCACCGGATCGTTCAGCGGACGGCCATCGAGCTGGAGCGAAATTCCACGGGTGTCAACCCCGGTCTTGCTCAATTGTCCGGCCTGGCCCGGCTCCCCAAACTCGCGCAGAAGCACTCCCGGTATTTTCCAGAGCAAATCCCCGACATAGACGGCATCAGTATGGAGAAATTGATAGTGGTGGAGAGCGCTCGAAGTATCGACAGGTCGGCCGAGATTGCCAATACCTGGGATGAACCGCTTACGTGTGTCAGCGCGCAGGGAGTCGAGCCGCTGTGCTTTCACCGAATCGGGAATCTGGATATCCTGAGCGCTGGCGGCGGAGACCAGGCAAACAAGGAGAAAAGCAGACCGAATGACCTTTTGGTAAACGAAGTTTGGGCGGGGAGAATGTCGGATCTGCACTCGATCAGTCACTTGTTAGTTGATCTCTGGTTTGAACTGCGGCTCTGTGACCGATGTGAAATACTGTTTCGAAAGATCAGATGCGAGCCCTCTGGCTGTTTCGGCAGCAGAAAAAAGCCCGAACACAGACGATCCGCTGCCGCTCATAAGGGCTATGTCAGCGCCCCCGGACATGAAGGCCTCTTTCAGCTTCGCGATCTCAGGATGCCTCTCGAAAATCGTCGCTTCGAAGTCGTTCGAAAGCTCCCGGCGAAGCGTCGGGATGTCGCGAGTGTTGCCGGAGAGCAGCTCTTTCAATTTCGGTCGTTTTCTGTTCTCGGCGAGTCGAAGTGAGGAATAGGCCCAGGCGGTGGAAACGTGGATTGGCGGAGTGGCCACCAGGATGGTGTAGGGAAGCGGCAACACGAAGCTCTCCAGGATTTCTCCTCTTCCTGTGGCGAATGCTGTTTGTCCTGTGAAGAAGAACGGGACATCTGATCCCAGCGTCTCGCCGATGGTCTGCAGCTCGTCCGGGC
The DNA here is from genome assembly GCA_026390595.1 of Ignavibacteriales bacterium. NCBI lineage: Bacteria > Pseudomonadati > Ignavibacteriota > Ignavibacteria > Ignavibacteriales > Ignavibacteriales bacterium. The sequence goes on along the minus strand of JAPLFQ010000020.1, from coordinate 390,844 downwards.
TGATGTCGAGTGACCAGAGTTTTGTCAGTCCCCGGAGAGTGGCTGCCGCATCCGCGCTCCCCCCGCCGAGCCCCGCGCCGATGGGGATGCGTTTTGTCAGTTTCATTTCAACACCGGTGTGACACCCGGTGAGATCCCGGAGGACGTGCGCTGCGCGCACACAGAGGTTGGTGTTGTCGTCAGACAGCTCGGGTCTGTTGGAGGAGAACTGAATTCCCTGATCGTTCTGAACCATCTCCAAATCGTCGTAGAGATCAATGAGCCGGAAGACGGTCTCGATGGAGTGATACCCGTCGGATCGCTTACCGAGGACGTGGAGTCCAAGGTTGATTTTCGCGTATGCCCGGACTTTCATTCAGAAGTAGATATATTCAAACGCTAAAATACGTGAATAACGGAGGAGATGCAAGAAAGCAATAAAATCAGTCTTTTTTGATTGTTGTGGCAATTTTTCGTAGGTTAAAAATCACAGGGTCATTCAGGTAAGAGTCTCTGAACGATTTTCCAGAGGGTTTCTTGATAGTCCGGATAGGTGACATACGAATCGGTGGCAATGGTCCGCTCGTCCTGATCGCCGGGCCGTGCGTTGTCGAAAGCAGAAAGATGATTCTCTCGACAGCAGAGAAAATCGTTCACATTGCAGAACGCCGCGGCATCCCGCTGATCTTCAAGTCTTCCTACAAGAAAGCAAACCGCACAAGCGCTCATTCCTTTGTTTCAATAGGTGATGAGGATGCCCTCGAGATTCTCGCCGAGGTCCGTACGCGGTTTGGTATACCGGTACTGACCGACATCCACACCGCAGAAGACGCGGTGAAAGCAGCCCAAGTTGTGGACGTTCTCCAGATACCCGCGTTTCTGTCCCGACAGACGGAGCTTCTGCAGGCCGCCGGGAGAACGGGAAAAGTCGTCAATATCAAGAAGGGGCAGTTTCTGGCGCCGGCTGATATGCGCCTGGCAGCCGAAAAAGTGGCGATGACCGGCAACAAGAAGGTGCTCCTGACGGAACGCGGCACGACATTCGGATACAACAACCTGGTTGTCGACATGCGCTCGCTTCCGATTATGAGGCGATTCGGATTCCCCGTTGTGCTCGATGCAACCCACTCAGTCCAGTTGCCCGGAGGAGACAAGACCCGGAGCGGTGGTCAGCCCGAATTCATCTTCCCCATTGCGCGGGCCGGGGTCGCAGCCGGATGCGACGCGCTCTTTGTCGAAGCGCATCCGAACCCGTCAAAGGCTCTCAGTGACCCTGCAAGCCAGCTCAGGCTCGATCTGCTTGACGACCTGGTCAAGCAGGTGATGGCGATCGACGCCGTCGTGAAAAAGGATCTGAAAGAGCGGTAGACCTTCAAAGACCGACCTTGCCAACGAAAATCCCACAACGCTCAGTGCTTCGCAGGATCAGACTCCTCCTTCTTGATGTGGATGGAGTGATGACCGACGGCGGAATCTATTATTCCGGCCGGGGCGAAGAGCTCAAGCAGTTTAACACGAAGGATGGATACGGAATCGTTATGCTCCAGCGAAGGGGCGTGAAGGTTGGCATCATCACCGGAAGAGTGTCATCGATCGTCAAAGTAAGAGCGAAGGAGCTTGGGATCACGGAACTCCACCAGAATCTCGACAACAAGCTAGCGGCCTACGGGAAAATCAAGAAGAAAATGGCACTCACCGATTCCCAGGTGGCATACATGGGAGATGACGAACCCGATCTTCCCGTGCTCCAGTGCGTTGGATTCTCAGCTGCTCCTGCGGACGCGGTGCGGCGCGTACTTTCTCAGGTCGACTATGTTTGCGTGCGCTCAGGCGGTAAAGGCGCCGTGCGCGAAGTGATCGATCTCATTCTCGACGCTCAATCCTGAAGGAGCCCGTCATGGGGCTTGAGGAGTCCTTTCCCCGTCGACTCTCGGAGCCCGAGCGTGCATTGCTCCTGTGGGTGCTTCCGGAGGATCGGCCGGGATACGCTCAGTATCGCAGGCTTGTGAGTCAATGGATGGTTGTGGGAAAAGGTCGGAGGGAAGAGGGAAACTACATCCTCGGTTCACATGGTCTGACGCCTGACGTTGAGTCTCCGCTTCCGCAGATATTCGCATTCGGTACCGTGAAACTTGGGAAAGAGGATGTAACGATCAGTGTGCGGGAACGTCTTTAGGACCAGCTGGAATACGAGATCTCCGGGCCTTCTGAGGCGGATCTATCCCTCGGAATCGAGTCGTATCGCCGGTGGACGCTGTCGGAATGGCTGCCGAACCGGCCTTGTCCGAACTGTGGCGCTGCTCTGAGGGAAGTGGAGATGAAAACGGTATCAGGTCATTCACTGATTCTCGCTGTCTGTGCGGAGGATCATCGGCTCTGGGTGTTTGACGCTCAGACCGGAGTCAATCACCCGATACCCGTCACGAGTTTCTACAATGAGTTGATGCTTCAGAACCGGGCGCAGGATCGCAGGACTGTCCCTGATTCAAAGCGCCTTTTCACCGACCTTGATACGCACAGCGACGCGGCCTTGACGGGCGCCTTTTCGTCCTACAACAGGTTGCGCACAAAAGTTTTTCTGGGGGAACCTCTGGTTGTTCAGTCGGAGGCAGGTTTCAACTGGTTCAGACGAGCCACGCGCCGGCTCTTCAGGCAGGGAAAGACAGGGATGTGATCGTAGAATCGAGCGCGGTCCAGTTATCTCCGGAGTCACAGAATGGATACTGCAATCAGACGAGGCAAGGAAGTCGTCCGCATCGAAGCGGAGGCCATTCAGGCCCTCGAATCGAAAATCGACGAGAACTTTTCCGCCGCAGTTGACCTGATCTTCAATTGCACAGGGCGCGTCATCGTCACGGGCCTGGGCAAGTCGGGACTTGTCGCCCGCAAGATTGTCGCGACAATGAATTCGACGGGTACCGCTGCGATTTTCCTCCATCCTTCCGATGCGGTCCACGGAGACCTCGGCATGGTGAGGGCGGAAGATGTGGTGATCTGTCTTTCGAAGAGCGGCGACACGGAAGAAATCCGCGAATTGATTCCTCTTTTCCGGCGCATCGGCGTAAAGGTCATTTCGATGATCGGCAATACGTCATCGCATCTCGCGCTTCAAAGTGACATCGTCCTCGACGCGAGCGTGAAGGAAGAAGCATGTCCTCATGACCTGGCGCCGACGGCATCGACGACGGCTGCGCTGGTGCTGGGCGATGCGCTCGCTGTTGCGCTCCTGGACAAGCGCGGATTCACGAAAGAGGAATTCGCGATGTTTCATCCTGGGGGGAACCTGGGAAAGAGACTCCTTCTCAAGGTCGAAGAAATGATGGTCGGCGGGCCAAACGTTCCGATTGTACGTGAGGAGGTTCCACTTTCGGACGCAATCGTCGAGATGACGTCAAAGCGCCTCGGAGCAACGTGCGTTGTCGATGCAACGGGGAAGTTGCGCGGCATTATCACGGACGGCGACCTGCGCCGTTTGCTGCAGCGGACGAAGAACGTGACCAACGTGACCGCTGCCGAGGCCATGTCGAAGAATCCAAAAACCATTCGCAAATCTCTTCTGGCGGCGACGGCATTGGAGGAGATGGAGTCGTACACCATCACGCAGCTTATTGTCGTGGACGACGAGCAGCGTCCGGTCGGCATGCTGCACCTTCATGATCTCGTGAAAGCCGGTCTGAGGAGCGAGAGTGCGGGATGAGTGCACTGCGTCTTATAGCTGGGATATTGTCCGCTGTTCTCTTGATGATGACAACGCCGGGCTGCGAAGACAAGATCAAGCCGTCGGTGCTGCCGGGGCTCGATTCCAAAACTATCCCACAGCAGGAGAGTTGGAACAGCACAATCGTCGTCTCAGATTCCGGGCATATTCAGGCCAGGATCTTGGCGGGTTACATCCAGAAATATGATGGTCCGCAGGAAACGCAAATGAGCGACGGGATAACGGTCTTTTTCTACAACGATGTCGGGAAGCAGACTTCCGTGATGACAGCCAGGACGGGAAAGGTGAACGAACAGACGTACAGCATAGAGGCGGAAGGGGATGTGCTCGTTGTCTCGGATGACAGCACGAAACTCCGAACCGAGCGTCTGTTCTGGGACAACAAACATAAGTTGGTTCACACGAACGACTATGTGTCTGTGACGTCGCCGCGTGAGAATGTCCAGGGGCGGGGTTTCGAATCGGATCAACGTTTACGCAATTACAGAATTTTCAAGGTCACTGCACAAGTTCGCGGAAATTGAAACTACGATGCACGACGGTTCCGTCTGCAAATACGATATCCACAATCCGAAAGGGAAAGGCACACGTCGTGCTTCGAAGTATGGATTTTGTGCTTCGGATTTGTTCAGGATGTCGAGATTCGTGTTTCGTGCTTCACGTGTCGCATTCCAAATGCTTATCGTTGCGCTGTGTATCCTGGTTGGCGTCGTCGCGGGCCGATTGTCCGCCCAGCAAAAGAACTTCGAGATTCGCTCCGCCGACGTGCTCAATGTCAGGCATATAGGTGCGCAACAGATACAAGCCCTCATTGGGAACGTTCACATGGTGCAGCCTTCGGCATCGGGCGACATCAAGATCTGGTGCGACTCGGCGTTTCGCAACTTGCAGACAAACGTGGTGGACCTCTTCGGCCATGTGAAGATCGTCCGGGATAGCATGACGCTGACTTCGACAGAAGGAACCTATTCAGGCAACGACCGTCGGACGGTGTTGCCAAACAATGTGCGTCTCAACCGCGGTCGTATGGTTCTGACCTCGAAATACGGCGAGTATTGGGCGAATGACAAGCGTGCGTACTTTCGCGGCGACGTACACATCGTCGATTCAGCTTCTACAACCACGTCCGACGAGCTTACGTACTTCGAGAATGAAGACAAGTCGATTGCTGTCGGTCAGGTCAGGGTATCGAGCCTGGAGAATAATCTGACGGTTTTTGGCGACTCACTGATACATTTTGAGAAGCAAAAATACAGCCTCGTACCGAAGAACCCCCGACTGATGCAGATTGACTCGGCCGCAAACGGAGGACTCGATACGCTGATGATTGTCGGGTCACGGATGGAGGCATATCAGGACTCCCTCCAGCGGTTTGTTGCTGTGGGCAAGGTGGAAATGGCGCGGACGGACTTCGCTGCCCGATGCGGTGAGGCAACGTATTTCTATAAGAGGGACCGAATCATCCTCCGGCAGCAGCCAGTGGTCTGGAATGTCGGGAATCAAGTTTCGGGAGATTCCATCGTCGTCATGACGCGGAATCGGAAGTTGCAGAGTGTCTACGTGCGTGGACGTGCGATGGCCGTTTCGCTGGCTGATTCTCTGAACAGGACGAGGTTCAATCAACTCTCTGCCCGAGAGTTGACGCTTCGGTTCAATGAAGGAAAGATCAACCAGATCGATGCCGATCGCACAGCGACGAGCCTATACTATCTGTTCGACGGCGCATTGCCAAACGGCGCCAATCGCTCAAGCGGAGATCGAATCGTCATGGAAATCGTCGCCGGAACGATCAACAAGATCAAGATCGTCGGTGGCGTCGAGGGGAGATACTTCCCTGAGAAAATGATTGCGAAACATGAGAGGGACTACAATCTTGACGGATTTCGCTGGATCACCGATCGACCCCGGCGGAAACAATTATCCATCGTGCACGAATCTTATGACTAATACAGTGACGCAGACAGAGCCAAATGTTCTCCGCTCTTCGGCTCTCGTAAAGAAATACAAGAAGCGGATCGTCGTGAACGAGGTGACCATTCAAGTCCGACAGGGGGAGATCGTCGGTCTGCTCGGGCCGAATGGCGCGGGAAAGACGACGACGTTTTATATGATTGTCGGGATGATCAAACCGAACGGGGGAAAGGTGTTTCTCAACGAAGCCGAGATTACGACGATGCCGATGTATGAGAGGGCGCGTCTGGGGATCGGCTATCTACCGCAGGAGGCGTCTGTCTTCCGGCGGCTGACGGTGAAGGAGAATCTGCTTGCAGTGCTCGAGATCAGCAACCTTTCGAAGAAGGAGCGTCAAGAGAAATGCGATCAACTCCTGGAGGATTTCGGACTGACGCACCTCGTCAAGAGCAAAGGATATGTGCTCTCAGGGGGTGAGCGTCGCCGTACGGAGATCGCGCGCGCGTTGGCACTCGATCCGAAATTCATGCTGCTTGACGAACCGTTCGCCGGCATCGACCCCATCGCAGTTGAAGAAATAATGAAGATCGTCACCAGACTGAAGGAAAAGAACATCGGTGTGCTTGTGACGGACCACAACGTCCATGAGACCTTGTCCATTACGGACCATTCGTATCTTCTCTTCGAGGGTAGGATTCTGAAAGCGGGCACCGCAGAGTACCTGGCCAACGACCCGGAAGCCAAGAGGCTCTATCTGGGCGAAGAGTTCAAGCTCGATCGGTACAGTACGGGTAGAGCGGAAACGCCCTCCGCCGCTGACAAGAGTTCTGGGATTTCCAAGACCGTCAAAGCTCCGCGGGTTGCCAAGACCGCAAAGACTGTCAAGGTTGCCAGGGTCGCAAAGACTGTGAAGACTGCCAGGATCGCAAAGGTGGTCAAGATCCCCGGCAAGCGCAGGCAACTTTAGATTGTCGATCCTGGAACGTGGCTTCTGGTCCGCAGACCGACACACGAACTTAGCTCTCATTCTAATCACAATGTCACAGGCAAGTAAACGTCATGGTCGTCGTTACCGAACCTGGAGTATCTGAAAAGCAGATAGAAGAGATCATTCGCGCGCTCAACGAGCATGGCTTCGATGTCCATCGCTCGACGGGAATACAGCAGACTGTGTTGGGGGCGATCGGGGTGCATCCGGAATTCGATCATCGCCAGATCGAGCTGCTTCCCGGTGTCGCAGAGGTCCTGCGCATTACGGAGCCGTACAAGCTTGCGAGCCGGACGTTCAAGAGGGAGGGTTCGGTTTTTGACATCGGAGGCCTCAAACTGGGGGGCGAGAACGTTGTCGTCATGGCGGGGCCTTGCTCTGTCGAAAGCGAGAAGCAGATATTCACGATCGCGAAAGCTGTCGCAGATGCCGGAGCGAAAGTCCTGCGCGGAGGTGCATTCAAACCGCGCACGTCGCCTTACTCGTTCCAGGGAATGGGAGAGGAGGGCCTCAAACTTCTGCGCGCCGCCGCCGACGAGTACAAACTGAAGGTTATTACGGAAGTGATGGACAAGAGCCACATCACGTTGGTCGAAAAGTACGCCGACATTCTTCAAATCGGCGCACGGAATATGCAGAACTTCACGTTTCTCCGTGAGCTCGGTACAGCGTCGAAACCGGTGTTCCTGAAGCGCGGCCTCGCTGCGACGATAGACGAATGGCTGATGTCGGCAGAATACATTCTTTCCGGCGGAAACCACCAGGTGATCATGTGCGAGCGGGGAATCAGAACGTTTGAAACGGCAACGCGCAACACACTCGACATCAGCGCAATTCCAGTCGTGAAGAAGAAGAGTCACCTCCCTGTCTTCGCCGATCCGTCACATGGTATCGGTATCCGCGACAAGGTGATCCCCATGGCCCGCGCCTGTGTGGCCGCGGGGGCAGACGGGATCATGGTGGAAGTCCACAACGATCCCGACCACGCAAAATCCGACGGCGCACAGTCTCTCTTCCCGGACCAGTTTGCGCAAATGATGAAAGAAGTCCGCATGATTGCAGTAGCCATCGGGAGAACGCTGAATTGAGAAATCCAAGATCCTGATGGTGGCATTCGTACCCCGAATCTGCATCGCGCCCGGACTTTTACAAATCCCTGGAACACATCGACCCTTCAGCCAAACTGAATGAATTCTCGTCTTCGTATACAAAGTTCTTTCAAAAGGATCACCATCATCGGTGTTGGTGTCATCGGCGGCTCCCTTGGTCTTGCGATCAAGAAGCACTATCCCGACGTACGAATCGTCGGCGTTGACAAGGGAAGCGTGTTGGGGAAGGCCCTCAAGAGGGGCGCAATTGACGAAGCGGCGACAGATCTCCGGAAAGCTCTCTCCGGATCCGACCTTGTGTTTCTCGCTACCCCGGTCTCTGTCATCCAGCGGGTCCTTCCGAAAGTGGCAGCGTTTGCTCCTTCACGCACAGTCGTCACGGATGTCGGAAGTGTGAAGCGGAGCATCATGCGACGCGCGTCGAGACTGTTTCCATACGGTAATTTCATCGGCGGGCATCCGATGGCAGGCGTGGAGCTTTCAGGCGTGGATGCTGCTCATCCGCTGCTGTTCGAAAATGCGGTCTACGTCCTTTCTCCGATGAAATCCACACCTCCCTTGATGATGCAGCAGTGCGCCGACTTCCTGAAGGAACTGGGAGCGCGGATCGTTCTGCTTGATCCGGACACTCATGATGAAGTCGCTTCGGTGGTAAGTCACCTTCCCCAACTCACAGCCGTGGCTCTTACGAACGTGGCAGGGAAAGAGCATCGTTCGGGCCGGCGGCATCTGAGGCTTGCGGCGGGCGGTTTCCGCGACCTGACACGCATCGCTTCGAGCAGACCCGAGATATGGAAGGATATTCTTGAATTCAATCGCGACGAGATCGACAAGTCGCTCGTGCTCTTGATACGGGAACTTGAGCGTTATCGGACATATCTTCGCAAAGGAACAACTGATCTCGCGGCCAGGTTCAGATCGGCCAGGACGATTCGCGACGGCATTCCGAAGTCGATGAAGGGCTTCCTGCACCCGCTCGCGGAATTGTACGTGTTCGTGAAGGACAAGCCGGGCATGATGGCGAAGATGACTTCGGTGCTGGCAAAGGCGGAGATCAACATCAAGGACATCGAGCTTGTAAAGGTTCGCGAAGGGAGAGGCGGTACGTTCCGACTCGCGTTTGAGTCTAAGGAGATGTCCGCGCGCGCAGTGGTGATCCTAAAAAAGGCGGGATTCGAGATCGGGGATTGATCTCTGTACATGAAAATGCTGATGGATCGGAAGGAGCACCGAAGACAGCAGTCTTGTTGCACTGCATCCAAATGCGGTCGTCTGTCTCGTTACCAGCAATTCGTTATCAGAAATTGGAACTACCTCTTTCAGGCGTGCGAAACAGCGCTGCGGGAAGTGCAATACTCCTGAACAACAAGAGTGTTTCGATGGCATAAATGTTGATTTCAGAAGGTATTATCCGAAGTGGCAGGAACAGGAAAAGGAGGATGTTAGAACATGACAGTCAGCCAGCTAGCAAAATCGATAGCCGAATCTCCTACGTTGAAGCTGAACGAGGAAGCGAGGCTTCTGCGTGAGAAGGGGGAAGCCGTGATCCACCTTGGAGCAGGTGAGCCGAAGAATCGAGCGCCGATGTCCGCTATTCTCAGTTCGGCAGCAAAGCTCAATACAGGTGATGTCAAGTACACGCCGGCGGACGGAACACCATCCCTCAAGAAAGCGATTATCAAGTACACCGAGGAAAACTACGACAAGGTCGTCTCCCCGGAGAACATCATCGTCTCGGCCGGAGCGAAGCAGTCGGTGTACAACATCCTCTACTCGATACTCAACCCTCAGGACGAGGTGATCATCCTTGCACCGTACTGGGTGAGCTACCCTGAGATGGTGCGCATGGTGTACGGTGTTCCCGTGATAGTGACTCCCGAGGATGGCGGTTTCCACCCGAGGATGGAAGATATCCTGAAGGCGGTCAGTTCGTACACGAAAGCGATCATCATCAACAGCCCCAACAATCCTTCGGGGGTGGTTTACTCGGACGAGTTCATCGCTCAGATCATCGAATACTGCGAGAAGAAGGGGATCTATGTCATCATGGACGACATTTATCACAAGCTCGTCTTCGATGGCAAGAAGTGGCCTGCGTGCTACAGGTTCACAAAAAAGGATCTGGAGTCGAGCCATATCGTTGTCGTCAATGGTGTGTCGAAGTTGTATGGCATGACCGGCTTCCGGATCGGCTGGGCGGTTGCTCCGAAGGAACTCGTGTCGATCATGACAAACGTCCAGGGACAGATCACGACCACCACCTCGGTTCTCCTCCAGGCAGCGGCGGAGGGGGCCCTTACCGGACTCCAGAGCCATATCGACACCCTGCGTATGACTCTTGAGAACAACCGCGACGTCATGATGCAGGAGCTGAAATCGTTTTCCGGAGTGAAAATTACGAAACCAAACGGGACGTATTACTGTTTACCTGATTTCCGGGCGTTCTCAAACGATTCCGTCAAACTCTCGCAGCTGTTGCTGAAGAAGGCGCTCGTCGTCACCGTGCCAGGCAAGGAGTTTGGCATGGAAGGGCATCTCCGGCTCAGCTATGCTGGCTCGATCAAGGACGTCACGGAAGGCGTTGCGCGGATCAAATGGGCACTCGACCCCAACTCACCTAATGAAATATATATTGGCGACCGCAAACTCGTGAGGGATTGGAAATGAACAATATTCTTGACATCAAAACCCCGGCTCAAAGTGAAGCCTCCGCGCTGAAGAGCGACTACGGCCTCGAGAACCACGGGCTGTCGAATCTGCGGATGGTGTACTGGAACCTGCCGTCCGAAGCTTTGTATGAAGAGATATCGTTCAGGAGGGAAGCCCGCATCACGCAGATGGGCCCGATCGTCGCAAACACCGGCAAGCACACCGCCCGTTCTGCGAACGATAAGTTCGTGGTGAAGGAAGCTTCGACACAGGACAAGATCTGGTGGGGTCAATACAACCGCCCGTACAGTCCGGACAAGTTCCATGACCTCTACAATCGTATGCAGGGTTTTCTTCAGGGAAGGGATCTGTTTGTCCAGGATTGCTATGCCGGAGCAGACCCGAACTACAGGATGCCGATTCGTATCATCTGCGAGCACGCGTGGCATGCATTGTTCGCCCGCAATATGTTCATATTGCCGAAGACGAACGAGGAATATCGCCGCCACATTCCCGAATACACGGTCATGGCAATCCCCTCGTTCAAAGGGATGCCACAGATCGACGGAACGAATGCGAATACGTTCATCGTACTGAACTTTGCACAGAAGCTGTGCCTCATCGGCAACACGGCGTACGCGGGAGAGATCAAGAAGTCGATCTTTACGATCCTGAACTACGTTCTTCCTCTCGACGGTGTCATGTCAATGCACGCGTCGGCGAACGTGGGCAAAGAAGGGGATTCGGCGATCTTCTTCGGACTCTCGGGGACGGGGAAAACCACGCTATCGGCCGACCCGAAACGCGGCCTCATTGGTGATGACGAGCATGGATGGAGTGATGAGGGCGTGTTCAACATCGAAGGGGGATGCTACGCGAAGGTGATCCGACTCTCAGCGTCGGCGGAACCGCAGATATATGCAACAACAAGAATGTTCGGAACGATCCTGGAAAACGTTGTGCATGATCCGGTCACGCGCCTCATCGATCTTGATGACGACGCCATCACGGAGAACACACGAGCCTCCTATCCGCTCGAATACATCAGCAACGCAATCCCCGAGAAAATGGCCGGGCATCCGAAGAGCATCATCCTGCTGACGTGCGACGCTTCCGGCGTGATGCCTCCCATTGCCAGGCTCTCGCCTGATCAGACGATGTATCAGTTTATCTCGGGCTACACCTCCAAGATCGCAGGGACTGAAGTTGGGCTGGGGAAGGAACCCGAGATGACGTTCAGCACCTGTTTTGGCGCCCCGTTCATGGTGCATCATCCGTCGTTCTACGCCGACCTCCTGAAGAGGAAGATTTTGAAGCACGGCTCGAACTGCTGGCTCGTCAACACCGGCTGGATTGGCGGAGCGTACGGGGTTGGGAAGCGCATCAGCATCGGGCATACGCGGCGTCTCCTGGAAGCGGCTCTGACGGGAGAGTTGTTGAATTCAGAGTTCGTGACAGACCCAGTCTTTGGCTTCAGCGTTCCGAAAACGTGTGAAGGTGTCCCGGCAAATATCCTGGACCCTTCGGCTTCCTGGCCGAGCAAAGTAGTATATATGCAGAAGTACAAGCAGCTCGCATCCCGTTTTGTCGAGAACTTCAAGAAGTTCGAGGAGGGCTGTCCTCCGGAAGTGATGAAGGCAGGTCCGAAGATCTGATCCCGTATTCCATGACGATGCCCGGTGCTTGCCGTGTTTCACGAGCAAGCGTCGGGCATTGTGCTTTGGGGGAAGTTCGTCACATTCGCCAGGCGTCATTCGAGGGATTTGCTGAGTTCTCCGTGTCTTGGCGGGTCTTCATGTCCCGGGACTCAGACGGAACAGCCCGTCCAGTCAAGGACTTTGGGGAATGCATCTCGAGAGCTGTCTTCTCAACAGGCGGGTACATGTCAACAGTCGCTAATCGAAAATCGACAACTACTTCTGATCCGGTTTTGGCGGAGCGGCGGGCGGGGTCGATGGCTTTGAATCGGATTTCCCAGAATCCGTTGAAGAGTCGGAGCTCTTGTCGCTGGAAGAAGACTCTGACTTGGAAGACGGCTCGGATTTCGAATTTGACGAGCTTGTTGAAGAGCCTGCCTTCTTGTAGTCTGTCAGATAGAATCCGCTGCCTTTGAAAACCAATCCCGCCCCGCCTGCCATCAGACGGACGAGCCCGGGTTTGCCGCATGACGGGCATGTGACGAGGAAATCAGAACTCATCGACTGGAATTCTTCAAACAGGTGTCCGCACTCTTTGCATTTGTAATCGTACGTCGGCATTCCTTTGTCAACTCCCTCTAGAAAACCTTTCAATCCAGATGATCATTGCTGACCACTATCAAATGTTCTTGATGCTTCAGTTTTCTCAGCCATGTGGCGGAGACGTTATCCGCTATCGCTTGACTCGTTTCGTGTTCTTTGTTTTGTGAAGCTTGTTCTCCAGGGCGCGGAGCACGTGGGGCTGAACGAATTCCCGAATATTACCCTTATGCCTGGCTATCTCGCGTACGATGCTCGAATTGAGGTACGTGTATTTCTCGTTCGGCATAAGGAATACCGTCACCAGGTGCTCATCGAGCTTCCGGTTCATCAGTGCCATTTGGAGCTCGTATTCAAAGTCAGAAATGGCCCGGAGTCCACGGACGACGGCCGTCGCTTTCTTTTTTCGTGCGTAGTCGACCAGCAGGCCGTCAAAGCAGTCGATTTCGACCCCTTTGAGGTTTTTGACCGACTCCTTGATCATCGCCAGCCGATCCTCTTCTGAAAACAATGGATTCTTGGCAGAGTTCCTCGCGATTGTAATAATCACCTTGTCGAAGAGCTTCAGTGCGCGCTTCAATATGTCCAGATGGCCATTGGTAATGGGGTCGAAGCTGCCGGGGTATATGGCTGTTCTCATGGTGGTTCCTCGTATCAAATGGTCAATTGTGAACAATCAATTGACGCTTGTCCATTGGCCGTTGACCATTCACAATTGCAGGGTTTTCGCTCTAACCTGCATGATCAGCACTGTCGTTTGGCCGAACGGTTTGCGCGTGACGTCATACATCAAGTCTGAGACGATTACCTGACTTTCCTTGCTGTGCTCCATGACCACATATGTCCCCTCCTTCACGATGGGGGATTCATAGATGGCATTCGGAAGTTCTTCAATGCGCTCCAAGCGATAGGGAGGATCGACGAAGACGAGATCGAACGCTTTGCGCGTGTTCTTCAGATACCAGAAGACATCCGCAGTGTATGCTGTGCACTGATCCGAACAGCCGAGCGTAGTGACGTTGGACTCGAGCACCCGGAGTGTCTGTTGTGCTTTGTCGACGAATGTAACGTGGGCGGCGCCACGACTGACAGCCTCCAATCCCAGGCTTCCGCTCCCGGCAAAAAGGTCGAGAACCTCGATACCGTCGAAATCCAGTCGATTCGACAGAATATCAAAGATCGTCTGTTTTGCCCGATCTGTGGTTGGTCGTACAGAAAGATCACGGACGGTGGAGAGAGTTCGGCCGCGGTACTGTCCGGCAATGATTCTCATTGAGTTCGCAGAGCCAGTCCGATGGCTGCAGCAAAACGAGAACTGTCTTTTACGTACGCCTCGTAGAGCTTTTTGGATGGAACCAGATTGCGCACGCAATCGAGAGCCAGCGTGGCGATCCCCGTTTCTTTCTGAATCTGATTGATGATCTGGGAAGTTACGTCGAATCCGTAGAGGATGATCTTTGTCGGAGACGCAACGCCCCCCTTCTGCTCAAGGTGCTGCTTGTACGTGAGTACACATTTCTTCAGATCGTCCAGGCCGTCCACGGTGAATCCGCGATAGTCGGTATATTGCCCTTGTGCAACCATGCTTGCATCGGCGGAGCTGCCGCGGAGGCCGAACAGCAATACGTTCTCCTTTAGGACTTCGGGATGGCAGAACCGCAGCGTCTTCTCGGCGCTGAAATGATCGATGTCGATAACGTGCACCTGCATCCGGAGCTCACTCGCAGCCCGTTTCAGGAACGCGATGAGTCCTCTCCGGACTCCGACGAGAAACACTTCTTTCGCGCTATCCTTGGGTCCCGGAATGGGGTAGGCGCTGACCATGTAATCCTTGACGGCAACATTGGGATAATATTGCTCGAATTCCCACTGCACATGCGCGTTCAACTCGTTTCCCTGAAGCGCTGCATCCACGGGAATGACCGTGAGAAGGATCGGTTCCGTGGGAAGCGCGAACGAGATGGTCTTGGAGTGGATCTTGTTCTCCTTGAGAAGCTCTTCAAGCTCATACACGAATGTGTTGACCTGGGGATGGTCGGCAGAGAAATTGTTGTCCTGGCTGAAATCGATCGCCGTGCTTCGCTCGGACAGAGCGGTGACGGTCTTGTTCTTTCCGTGGTCGAGTTCGGCAAGTTGGATCTGTCCCTTGTAGAGGGATACGCCGACATAGTAAGAGGATCTCATAGGTTCACGGTACCTTTCCCGTTCGTCATGTGCAGGACATGAACCCCTGCAAGATTATCGAACGGTGACGTGTGGTTTGAGCTTTTCCAGTTTCTTTTTGCTGATCCCTTTGACCTTCTGCAAATCCTCAACGGACCCAAACTCCCCCTCTTGCTCCCTGAATGAAACGATTCTCTCCGCCAGTGTCGTGCCTATACCCGGGAGCGCGACAAGTTCCTCTTTGGACGCGGCGTTGATGTTGACCGCTTCACCGGGACTCAACTGCTTTTTCCTGGTGGAATCCGCCGCAAGATGCTCCCTAAAAACTGCGAACGAACTGTCAATGGAGCGGTAGTCGAACCGGCGCTCTGACGGATAGGTCTCCTGATACAACCGAATACCTGAGCCGACAATGAGCGTTGCCGAGAGGAACAGCAAGACTCGTTGTTCCGAGCGGGTCAACGCAAGCCAGTTGACGAACCGCTGCACCATTGAAAGTTACGAAAATGCGTCCTTCATTTTGTCGAAGAATGTCTTCGAATGGCCGTGGCGCTCTTCCTCGTTCGGAGAAATGTGCTCGTTCCCGGCCAGCTGTTTCAGAAGTTCTTTTTCTTTTGATGTGAGCTTTGACGGGACCCAGACGTTGATCCGGACGAGCTGGTCACCCCGGCTATAGCCATTCAGGTGGGGAATTCCCTTGTCACGCATGCGCAGCATGCGGCCGGAGGGGGTGCCCGGATCGATCACCAGCTTCGCTTTGCCCGTCAGTGTGGGGATTTCGATATCGCCCCCGAGCGCAGCCATCGGAAAGCTCACATTGAGGTCGTAGATAATGTCGTCCCCGCTGCGAATGAAATACTGGTGCGGTTGTTCTTCGATCAGGACGATCAGGTCTCCCGGCGAGCCGCCGCGTTGTCCGGCGTTTCCCTGTCCCTGGAGCGTGATGTAATTTCCCTCGGAAACGCCGGCGGGAACATTGACCTTGATCGTCGTCTCGCCGGGGACGCGTCCTTCGCCGTGGCAGCCCGTGCATGGTTCGCGGACGATACGCCCTTCGCCCCCGCAGGTTGGGCAGGTGGTGATATTTACGAATTGACCAAACATCGACCGGGATACCTGGCGCAACTCGCCTGTGCCGCTGCATTGCGGGCAGCTCGATGTTCCGGTCCCGGATTTCGCTCCGGTACCATTACAAACATCGCACTTCTTCTGCTTTTTTACCTTGAGCTTCTTCTCCACTCCGGAAGCAATTTCTTCGAGCGTCATAGGAAGCTTCGCCTTCAGGTCCGCTCCGGGCGTCCCATGCTGCGTGCGCGTCGCACGTCGGCCGCGGCCTGAAGCACCGAACACCTCGTCAAAGATCCCGCCGCCAAATCCTCCGGCTCCGCCTCCGAAGATGTCGCCAAAGGCCGAGAAAATATCGTTGACATTGTGGAAGTCATGCGTGTTCATCCCGCGCATGCCTTCGTGGCCGAACTGGTCATACCGCTGGCGTTTTTCCTTGTCGGACAGAACTTCGTATGCCTCCGCCGCTTCCTTGAATTGCTCTTCTGTCTCCTTATTGCCGGGATTGCGATCGGGGTGATATTTCATTGCCATCTGCCGATACGCTTTCTTGATCTCATCCTGCGAGGCGGTCCGGGAGACGCCGAGTATCTCGTAATAATCTCGTTTGGCCATGCGTCGACTCAGTTCTCCCGCTTCGTGGTAGTGCCCGTGCCCGGATTGGAGGCGTTGGGTGAACCCTTGACATCGTGAGCTCCATGATCATCCGGAGTGGTGGAGACTACGACTTTTGCATGGCGAAGGACGCGATCGTCCAGTGAGTACCCTTTTTCGACCACTTCGATGACAACGTGGGGGGGGACGTCGATGCGGGGCACCTGAAGGAGGGCGTCGTGGTAGTGGACATCGAATTCTTTCCCGAGGGAATCGATTTCCTTCACTCCCTGCGTGTCGAGAAACCTTACGAGCTTCTGGTAGATCAAATCAACCCCTTTCGCGAACGCTTCAGATTCCCGGCGGTCCTTGCTGAGCTTCAGCGACCGCTCGAAATCGTCGATAACGGGAAGGAGGCTCTGAATAATGTCGACCTTCGCGTATTTCAGCGTGGCGGCCGAGTCGTTCTCCATCCGCTTTTTGAAATTGTCGAAGTCCGCGACCTTTCTCAGAAGAAGGTCTTTATAATACTCCACCTGTTTCTCAGCTTCCGCAAGCCTCTGAGCCGTTTCATCAGCTTTCGATGGTTCCGGCGGTTTGGTCTCCGCTTCAGTCTGCTCCGCGTCGGGGTTCTTTATCTCTTCCATTCTCTCCTGATTGTCATCCATCGTGATATTTCCTACGCCCTCATCATCTTTGCCACAAGCTTGGCGACATGATCGACCAAGGGGATCATTTTGGCATATTCCATGCGCTTTGGCCCGATGATCCCGACTCTCCCTGTGACTCCATCCAGATCATAGGTTGCTGAAATGATGCTGTATTCCTTCGCCTTACTGTCCTGATTTTCCGATCCAATCGTAATCGCGAAGCTCTTGTCGATGTATTCGTGTTTCTCGAGCAAATGGACGATGATATCGTCGTTCTCGATGAGCTCGATGACGCTCCGGAAGTTCTTCGGATCAATGAACTCCGGTTGCTCGATGATGTTCTGTGTGCCGGAAATATGCACCTTGTCCCTATCCTTCATATCATCGAACAGATTGTCGACAGAATCAATGAACAGACGGATAAGACCTGTCCGCTCGTCCTGCATATCACGAGTCCGTTCAACAAATGTATCGCGAATGTCCCTGAGCGTCAAACCGGACAGCCGTTCATTCAGGAGGCGGGCAACCTGCTCAAGGTATTCCGGCTTCATTTCGATTCCCACTTCCATCATCAGGGTCTTGACCAAGCCGGTCCGGATGGAGATGACGACCAGAATTCTCGAGCCCGAGATCGAGATCAGTTCGAGCTTTTCAAATATCCCGCTACTGATATGAGGCGAGGAAACGACACTGAGCTGCCTCGAAATCTTGCTCAACAGCCTGGAAGTTTCCTTCAAGAGGGAGTCGGCGTCAGCGGCACTGGTGAGATGCTGCTCGATCTGAAGAATCTCGTTCTCCGAAAGCGACTGAGCCTCCATCAGATAATCAACATAATAACGATAGCCGAGGTCGGTAGGAACCCTTCCGGCGGACGTATGCGGATGCGACAAGAATCCAAGTTCCTCGAGGTCGGCCATGACGTTACGAATCGTGGCCGGGCTCAACTGGGAATCGAAATGCTTGGAGATGTACCGAGAGCCAACCGGGACGGCGGACTGGATGAAATTGAAGACGACGTGGTGAAGGATATCCCTTTCCCGCTCGTTCAACGGCTCCGGTTTTCCAGGTGTAATCATCAAAAAATGCCTATTTTTCTGCCTAAAATTAACACTTTTTGCATAGGATGTCAAGGATGAGTCTGGAAAGTCTCCTATGAGCAATGTAACATTATATGGCGAATCAGAGTTCTGCATAAGAAAAGAATTGGCGCTTCGTCGTGAATGCGGTTTTCAGGGAGCGAACGAATCATTTGCGGCGGGAGATAGACGGGGGAGTGTCTTTCCATGGAAGAGAGTCGAAGGGAGAACCGGAGAATTCGGAACCGACAAGTGAGCTGCGGAGCATTGCCCGTGACTCGTTATTTGCACCGCCGCGCATTTCTTGCTATCTTTGAATGAAAAGTGAATTCGAACTGTGGGAATGAAAGGACATCATTGGTCGCAAAGCTGGCGTTAGAGAACGGGACTGTCTTTACCGGCGAGAGCTTCGGGGCTGCGGGTGAGGCCACTGGCGAGGTTGTGTTCAATACGAGCATGACCGGGTACGAGGAGATCCTTACCGATCCTTCGTATGCGGGGCAAATTGTGACCATGACGTACCCGCTCATCGGCAACGTTGGGATTAACAGCGAAGACCTCGAATCGGCGAAACCGCAGGTGTCCGCATTCATCGTGAAAGAGTACTTTGATTTCTACAGCAATTTCCGCGCTACCGGAAGTCTGGGTGCATGGCTGATCTCTCATAACATCGTTGCCATCCAGGGGATCGATACCCGGATGTTGACAAAGATGATCCGGACGGTGGGCGCTCTTCGCGGCGTTATTTCGACTGTTGACCTTGACGACACGAGCCTGATCGCAAAGGCGAAGGGTTCGCTGATGATGGATGGTCTTGATTTGGCGAAGGTTGTGACGACCAGGGATCTCTACAACTGGAGTGAGGTCGATCGGACTCCTTTTGCCCTCAAGACAATCGGCAACAGGAATGGCGATGGCCGGCGATGGAACGTGGTTGTGTACGACTACGGTGTGAAGCAGAACATCCTCCGGCGCCTGACCTCATATGGATGCGAACTGACCGTGGTCCCTGCTTCATTCGCAGCGGAGAAGGTGCTGGAATTGGAACCCGATGGAATCTTCCTTTCGAATGGCCCGGGAGATCCGTCCGCAGTGAAGTACGGCATTCAGAACATCAAGAAGATTGTCGGCAAGAAACCCATTTTCGGTATATGTCTCGGACATCAACTCTTGGCGCTTGCGCTGGGCGGGAAGACATTCAAGCTGAAATTTGGCCATCGGGGAGCGAACCATCCGGTCAAGAATCTCCGGACCGAGGGGATCGAAATCACTTCTCAGAATCACGGTTTCGCGGTGGACCCCTCATCGCTTGATACAAAGACCATCGAGATCACACACACGAACCTGAATGACGGAACGAACGAAGGGCTGCGGCACAAGGAGCTCCCGATTTTCAGTGTTCAATACCATCCGGAAGCATCGCCGGGTCCGCACGACAGCGATTACCTCTTCGAGCAATTTGTCGCGATGATGGAACGGGAGCGTGTACCTGGCCAGCGATGAGCGGCCCGGTTTTCGACGACGAAAGTCTATTTGATCCGCCCGTATTTCCTCAGAATCTCCCGCACCTTGTCCAAAGGCAGAGCCTGCACCTCCGTGCCGCGATATCCTTTTGTCGTTGTTGCCTGAAGCAATGAGTTGTACACAGCTTCTTCGGTCGATTCGACAACGGCCTGAAAGAGCGGGGAGAGGTCGTCTTCGCGAAGCCGGGGGATAGATTGAATGATCGGATCGTCGGGGCGAAGCCGGATTTCGCGCGCCGTGGAAAAAGCGATCACGTAGTCACCGCTTCCGTGACTCATGGCTGAGCCGGTCCTGCCGAGAGCGAGCGTCGCTCGTTTTGCGAGACGTTTCAATTGTGCGCTGTTGAGGGGCGCGTCGGTCGCGATGACGATCATGCATGAACCGTCGCCCGGATTCTTCACTTCGTTTCGAAAGCTGTAACGCTGCAATTCCTTCCCGACGGGGACGCCTGCGATATCCAGCACGCCGCCGTAATTCGTCTGGACGATTGCACCGACTGTAAATCCACCCAGAGACTTCGGGAGTATCCGCGAACTCGTCCCGATTCCTCCTTTCCAGCCGAAGCAGACCGTTCCAGTACCGGCGCCGACACAGCCTTCAGCAACTTCACCTGGTTTCGCCTGTCTGATCGCCTCCAGAGCATGCGATCTCGTGATATGCCTTCCCCTGATGTCGTTGAGGCCGCCATCGTTGGTTTCTCCGACGATCGGGTTGATGGACCGCACCTTCTCATTGCCGGGGAGCGCAAGCATATAGTCTACAACGCCGTTGGTGACATCCCAAACGCCCAGCGTATTTGTGAGCAAAATCGGAGTCTCGATTTGGCCGAGTTCATCGAGTTGCGTGATACCGACAAACTTGCCGAAGCCGTTGCCAACAAAAGCAGCGGCGGGGACTTTTTCCTGAAACAGATTTCCCTCGTGCGGGAGTATCGCGGTGACGCCGGTGCGCACGCTGTCTCCCTGCACGAGTGTCAGGTGTCCGACGCGCACGCCTGCGACATCAGTTATCGCATTGAGCGAGCCAGTACGAAAAATCCCGACCTCGACGCCAAGGTCTCTGAGGCGAGGGCGTGCGTTTGGTTGGGAGAAGGCCGCAACCGATACGAGAAAGAATGAGAGGGTGAGGCAGAATATTCGTTTCATCTGAGCTGCTCTCTTTCATGACTCGATCCATCTGCCTCCTTGTGCGTCCAGGCAGACAGGCACAATGGACGTTACTCCGCTTGAAGCTCCTTCGCTCTCTGCTCCACTTGCGACCACACTCTGAGGAGATTCCCGCCGCAAATCTTCTGAATATCCTTTTCCGAATAGCCCCGTTTCAACAGCTCGTAGATCAGGTTGGGATACATTGAAACGTCTTTGAGCCCTGTCGGCAGCGAGTCGCCAACGCCGTCAAAGTCCGATCCGAGGCCGACATACTCCACGCCCACCAGCTTGACCACGTGGTCAATGTGATTGGCGACGTCCGTCACATCGGCGAACGTGACGGGATGATCGTTACGGTATTGTTTCAGGTACGTTTCCGCCTCCGGGTCGCCGAACTTGAGGTGGTGTTCCTTGAAGTAGGCTCTGACTTCCTTCTCCTGAACCGATTCGGTCTTCTGGTAATCCTCACGGAGGAATGATGACCCGAAATTGATCTGTATGACGCCCCCGTTCTTTGCCAACCTCGTGATCATGTCATCCGACATGTTTCGTTCAAATCCGGGCGTGAAGGCCCTGCACGAAGAGTGGGAGGCGATGACGGGTGTTCGCGTGATGTTCATGACTTCGTAAAATGCCTCATCCGTGACATGGGAAATGTCTACCATAATGCCGACGCGGTTCATCTCGGCGATGAGCCGGCGTCCAAAGAAGCTAAGGCCTCTCCACACACGGGTCGTGTCATAGGATGAGTCGGAAATGTGATTACTCAGGGCATGCGCGAGCGTAATGTAGCGGATGCCGCGGTCGTAGAAGTACTGGACATTCTTCAGGTCGTGTTCGATTGGCGTCCCGTTTTCCATCCCCATGCAGAGCGAAATCACTCCGCGCTTGAACTGGCTGGTGACATCCTTTGTCGATGTGGCGACCGCAAACTGTTTTGGCCAGTCCTTGGAGAACTTCACGACCATGTCGATCAGGCTGTCGGCGAGTTGTTTCCCCCCGCCTGTCTTCTCATAATCGGCAGGGATGTAGATCGACATGAACGGTGCATTCAGGCCGCCTTGCTTTGCCCGAACGTAGTCGAAATTCCCCTCCGGAGTCAGCTTCGAAATATCTTCGAACTTCATCTTCAGGCGAAAAGGGACGTCGACGTGCGTATCGATGATGACAAACTGTTGGGCGAGCTTCTGTGCCCTTGCCAGCATCGCCTTGTCCTGTGGAGCTTGCCGGGCGGTGAGTGACAACGTTGCGAATGAAAGAAGAATCGTGAGCCTGACGAGGAATGTCCTCATGTTTTCACCTCAGAGTATTGGGGAGTTGTTTGATTGGACCTGAATCCTGATTGCTCTTGCTATCGGCGCGCCGATCGCGTGCATATCAGCTGGCTCGGCGTTTTCGTTTCCGCGAGGCTCGTTGTGCTCGATTGAACTGCCCTCACAGCCGCCAATCGATGAGATCATCCTATGGCCTGATGCCATTGATGCTTCAATGTTCGCGTTCGGAATCATACGCCGCGAGGGGGAAAAGCAAATCGGCACGCCCTGGTTCGAGCGTGCCGATGCTGTTACTTTTGACGACAGGACAGCCTGATCAGGAACATCCGCTCGTTGATCCGCACTGCAGGCATTTGTAGCAGCTTCCGCTGCGGATCATGATGCTTCCGCATTCATGGCAGGGGGGAGCATCGGCCTGTGTTTGGAAGACGACTTTCTCGTTGCGTTCCAGAGCTGAGGTACCCCGTTGTGTTGAATCCTGCTGACGGATCACGGGCTGAGTAGCAACTTCAGGAACCGTCGGTGTGATGCTGCCGGTTGTTGGGGCGTCGCCCTTCGCGAGAAACTTCAGGCCGAGCCAACGGAAAATGTAATCGCTGATCGATTTGGCGATCGGGATCTCGGGATTGTTCGTGAACCCGGATGGCTCGAACCGCGCGTGGCTGAACTTGTCCACCAACACCTTCAATGGAACCCCATATTGCAGGGCAATGGAGATCGAAGTTGCAAAGGAGTCCATCATGCCCGATATCGTGGAGCCCTCTTTGGACATCGTAATGAAGACCTCGCCGGGCATCCCGTCTTCGAACATGCCGACGGTGATGTAGCCCTCGTGTCCTGCGATGCTGAACTTGTGCGTGATCGACTGACGTTCGTCCGGGAGGCGGCGGCGCAGCGGATGCGCCTTCGGAGCCTCTTTCTTCGCGTCGAGTGACGTGCTGAGGGGCTGTGTGCGTTTGCAGCCGTCGCGATAGACCGCAATGGATTTCAAACCCAATCTCCACGCTTCCACGTACGCCTGCTGGATATTATCGGCAGTGACGTCGGACGGCATGTTCACAGTCTTGGAGATGGCTCCGGAGAGGAACGGTTGCACGGCCGCCATCATCTTGATATGTCCCATATACTGGATCGACCGCTCGCCGTTGGCTGGCTTGAACGCGCAGTCGAAGACCGGGAGATGCTCTTCCCGCAGATGCGGTGAGCGTTCGATCGTGTCATTATTGTCGATGTAGGCGACGATATGTTCGATCTGTTCGCCATCGTACCCGAGTTTGCGAAGCGCTTCGGGGACGGTCTGGTTGACGATCTTCATCAGTCCGCCGCCGACCAGTTTCTTGTACTTCACCAGGGCGATATCGGGTTCCACGCCGGTAGTGTCGCAGTCCATCATGAAGCCAATGGTTCCGGTGGGCGCAAGCACGGTGGACTGGGAGTTTCTGAACCCATGCTGCTTTCCGTACCTCACGACATCTTTCCAGACATCATTCGAAGCGTCCCATAGATCTGCCGGGAGGAGTTCCTTGTCGATTCGCTCGGCATGGATGCCATGCTTCTGCATCACGTTGAGCATCGGTTCCCGGTTGGCCGCATATCCTTTGAACGGTCCCATCTCCTTTGCAACGAACGCTGACTGCTTGTACGCTTCACCGCACATCAGGGATGTGATTGCACCCGCGAAGGCGCGTCCTTCGTCGCTGTCATAAGCAAGGCCGCGTGCCATCAGCAGGGCGCCGAGGTTTGCGTAACCAAGGCCGAGCGGTCTGTAGTCAAAGCTGTTCTGCCCGATTGCGGGCGTCGGGTAGCTGGCGTTACCGACCTCGATCTCCATCGCGGTGATCGTGATCTGGACAGCTTTCCGGAACGCTTCAACGTCAAATTCTCCGTCGGGGCGGCGGAACTTCATAAGATTGAGCGATGCAAGGTTGCAGGCCGTGTCGTCGAGGAACATATACTCGCTGCACGGATTGGAGGCATTGATCGGAGCAGTGTTCGGGCAGGTGTGCCAGCTGTTGATCGTCGTGTGATACTGCATGCCGGGGTCGCCGCAGATCCACGACGCATCGGAGATTTGTCGCATCATGTCACGTGCGCGGTACTTGTCGACCGGTTTTCCGGAAGTGACTGCTCTTGTGACCCATTCCCTGTCTTCCAGGAAGGCCTTCATAAACTCGTCGCTGACGCGGATCGAGTGGTTTGCGTTCTGGTAAAACACGGAATCGTAGGCGCCGCCGGGGACGTTGAAACCGCCATCGTAGCCGGCTTCGATGAGCGCCCATGCCTTCTTCTCTTCGTCGGCCTTGCAGTTGATAAACTCTGTGATGTCAGGGTGCTCAACGTTCAGAATGACCATCTTTGCCGCGCGCCGGGTCTTGCCGCCCGACTTAATGACGCCGGCGAATGCATCATATCCTCTCATAAAAGAGACCGGGCCTGAGGCCGTGCCGCCGCCGCCGAGAGATTCCTTCGAGGATCGCAGAGTAGAGAGGTTCGAGCCTGTGCCGGATCCCCATTTGAAAAGCATGCCCTCTGTCTTGGCCAGCGTCAGGATCGAATCCATCGAATCCTGCACCGAATTGATGAAGCACGCAGAACACTGCGGATGTTCCTCGTTCCCCACGTTGAACCAGACGGGGCTGTTGAACGACATTTGCTGGTTGACCAGGAGGGCCGTCAGTTCGTTGTAGAAGATATCGCCATCTTCCTGACTGGCGAAATACTCATCCTTGAGACCCCAGTTGGTGATCGTCCGTGCAACGCGTTCGATGAGTTGTTTGACACTCCGTTCACGCTGTGAGGAGCCAAGTTTGCCATGGAAGTACTTCGAGACAACGACGTTCGTAGCGGTCATAGACCAAGACTTCGGTATCTCGACGTCCTTCTGTTCAAAAATCTTCTCTCCCTTTTCGTTCGAAATCACAGCAGTGCGCAACTCCCATTCAACTTCATCAAACGGGTGAACTCCTGGCTTCGAAAAATAGCGCTGAAATTTCAATCCACGAATATCGTTGGATTGTTCAGCGCGCTCAGCTTCTACGGGCGTCGAAATCGTCGCCTTCTCAAGCATAACGCTCTCCTCTTGATAACACGGTTCTTGAAGTAGGGTTTCTAAACTTTTGAGAAAAAGCTACCCGTGGACAAGGCGGGGGCCTGTCCCTGGATAGGTCATAGTCTGTGAATAGGTAGACGCCTCTAAGCGGCGTGGGACGTACTCTTCCACTGTGACTGCCCCTGGTGGAAGAAGGAACGTCCTGGGGGTAAAGAACAAGAAATCAGGTTTTCAACTGACGCAACTGAGTGTGAATATAAGCGGTTGCGGTACCTTTGTCAAGTTAATATTTAGGCCGCGACAATATCAGTTATAATTTAACTTGACATAACCTCCGTTTGAGAGTGAAAACACCTCCCGAGGAGGTGGATTTCGTCACACGACGTTTTTGTCGCTTCTGGACTGCTGGTCGTGAGTCTAACAACCTCGTGGTCGCTTGCCGTCCAATGCGCCGAAGCCCAATCCGCTCGATCGGCGTAGATTGCAGACTCGCAGCCTTTGCATGCAAATGAAGAACATCGCGCAAGTCATATTGGTTTCTCCGCGCGCCTCTTTCAACATTGCACTTTGGTTCATGCAATTCATTGAGACGATTGATGATGAACATGATGAGTGCGCAAATTCGTTGTCATCGGTTTTCTCTGATCTCTCAGATGTCCGACACGAAGATGAACATTTGTGCGGCTGATAAACGACCGACGTCGGTCGCAGTTTGCGGAGCCACCATTCGCGAAGTGCCGAACACATGTTGAAGTGTCTGCACTCGGCTTCTGTTGGTGTGAGGAGCAACGAGTAAGGTCGAAATCATTTCGGAAAACAAGCATGAGGCATTTCGTCGCCGATGGCGGATTCAACGCGATTGGCGCGTTCGAAGTTCCCACGTATCGGTTGCTCACCTCTTCTTTCATCGCCTGCATTCCAAGCGGTGGAGAAGCCAAGATCGTTGTTGTTTCGAACCCCTCTGGCCTGTGCAAATTCCGAAAACAAAATAGGAAGTGAGAGCACTTCGGCCTTCGTTGTCATAAATGAGATTTTGGATCAGCGACAGGGATGGACGCAAACGCTCTTCAAGGCACTGATCATCGGCGAGGCGTTTGAGAAACTGCACAGGTCATTTCTAAACAATGGGAACATCACGAGGGTGATGCAGACACTTCAGAATCCCTGGTCCAACATCAAGTGTGCGCGCGATCCAGTTCCGCCGAGCGAGCAGGATACAGTGCGTTCGTTTTCTCCGATCTGCAATTCCTTCGAACGCATAGCGGGGCATGAACCTGTGACGGCATGCGGCACTACCGTTGCAGAGGTGGAGAGAACTGAAACGGTCAGCGACAACTTGTCTGCAGCATGGCCAACAGCGATGCCTCGGCTTCGCGACTGTTTGACCGGGTCTGCGCAAGGGTGATGAAGCAAATCGACAGCAGCCTGCCTGCGTATGCTACGGTGGGCTGTAAGTGCGCGAAAGGGATTTGTAAAGGAGGAGAAGCGGGAAATTATCTCTCACGTTTTGTGTCATCTGCAGACACTGCGCGAAGTGTTCGGGTTTTCCAAACTGAAGCAGCGAAAGGGAGGACGGATCCGGATCTCTTGTCCCGGCGGGATCTGCTCTTGCACGCGAGCTTCGGAGATCGCGATCTTCCACCGGAATGGACTGACGGAGACATCGCTCGCTGCTCATGCGAACAGGGGCGAAGATCACGAATTCGGGAAAGTCGGTAGCTGATGCCCGACGTGAAAACCGAGATTGCCGAAGACGGAGAAACCTTGGAGAAGGACTCCAGGATCGTGCGGTTGCTAGCGCCATGTCTAACAAGAAATCTTGTGGATTGACGTTTCTGGTTCCCAACGCAGAGACGCCCCGACAATCCTTCGACTCACTGCCCTCGCTCAGGACGTCGGGGTAAGCAGAGAACGGTGAGCTCCGCAGAGGAGAGCGCCCATCACGCTGCGATTCTCTCCGCCAGACCGCATGGCGGGCCGTGGCGAACTCAGCGCCCGCCTGCTCATAGAATCCTCGGAAGCGGGCAGCTCTCTGCGATGAAAAATACAATATGAATTATTGGACACTGTCCCCGAGTGATCTTGTGATGGTCGCGGATCCTGAAGAGATGAAGGACACCTGGGAACGCTGCGGGAAGATCTGCGCACCTCCAAATGAGTTTGAAGTTTTACACTTCCCCTGAAACAGTTTCCGGCGGGTGATTGGGAAATCACTAAGGTCGGGAAAAGCGGAACGGATCGTGGTTAGGAAGGATCACTTCGCGAGATCAGGGGAATACGCGAGTGGGTGCGTGTGTCTGCATAACGATTCGAAAAAGGCCGGACGGCAAGGAGAGGGTACGGTTATGCGTGCCCTCTGTTGATTATTGGGGGTTGGGCGGCCTAGTTGTTCTTCGGGGAGGGTTGTGAAGGGACGCGAACAAGTTTTCGCTGCACGATTCTGTCGCCCACGACCCAGGCATCGGAAAACCCCTGCGCCACGATCGCCGCAAGCTTCTGATTCGCTTCGGAGCGTGTGGGGAAGTCGCCGACCCTGACTTTGTACGTCGGTGAGTCATAGACGACGTAGAGGGAATCTTCGGTGACCCTTTGTGCGGCGGTCATACGCATGGCATTTGCTTCGTCGATGCTGCCCGTGGCGAAAATCTGTATACGATAGCCTTGCGTGAATGTCGATTCTACGATGACGCTGTCCTGCCGATGTTCTGCTGCTGCTCGTTCCAGTTCTATCACGTGCTGGCGCTGGATTTCTAATATTTCGACATCGTAGTCGGAAGGGTTGAAGGCTTTTTCGTAGCGGGAAAGGGGGACCTTTTGCTCCCGTTCCTCGGAAGCGGCAGCAGTATCTTTCTGCAGACTACCGGAAGAGCCGCAACCGGAAAGCATGAGCAGGACTGCGGCGAAAAGCGGCGAATGTAGCCAGTACTTCATTTGGAGATATAGTTGATCCAGGAATCGGAATAGTCATCCGGAAATTGCTTGATCATCGACTTTCGAAGTGAATCGGCCTGCTGCCTTGTATCGAGCTTTCCGACGCGCACCCGGTACAGCTTGTCGTATGGCTCAAACGTGTTGAAGATGGGGATTTCGGCGAAGCGCTCGCGGGCGAGTTTCTGTGCCCGAAGTGCATGATCTGTCCTGGCGAATGCCCCAACCTGGACTGTGTAGGCTGTATTGGCCGGTCTCTCAATCGGTTTCACCACACGCATGCCTTGTTTTGAGGTTTTGACGACAGAAGCCATCAAGGTATCGTGCTGCGACGTGAAGCCTGCCCGTTTGGCGCGGAGAGAATCAGATCGCATCATTGAATCCACTTTGGCACGGACAGAATCTGAGACTGTCTGGCTCGCTACAGGTGCTCCTGCTCTTTTGCCTGTCCCGGTCCCTTCGGAGGAGACACAAGCGCCAAGAAGAAGAGAAGCGCAGACAAATGCACCGAGGCACACCCATCGAGCGATAAATGGACGATCAGAATGGATCATATGATCCCCGTTGAAATTGGCCGCCACGTTCTGAGGTCATTCGACACGGACGCTCGTTGATGTCCCTCTGATTCTGACTCAATGAGCGCTCTTCCTTTCGCGCGCAACGAATAATCACCAATATACCACAAAATCGACGAGTTACAAGTGCGAACTGCAGGCTCTCTCCAAGCCGCGACAGAAGCTGCGAGAGCTCAATATCTCCAATACAGCGGACCGTAGTTCCTGCAGGCCCGGAAATCGGCGCCTTCCGGATCGTTCGTCCCGAACGCGGTCCACGCGCTCGGCCGGAAGATACTCTCCTCAGGAACATTGTGCATCGACACCGGAATCCGGAGGAGCGAAGCGAGTGTGATCAGCTGGCTGCCGACATGGCCGTAGCTCAACACGCAATGGTTTGCACCCCAGGTGTTCATGACCGTATATGCATCGCGGAAGGGACCGCGTTCATGGGTCGTCGGTGCGAACCATGTCGTGGGCCAGGTCCGGTCCGTCCGCTCTTCGAGCGCACGATCAACCTTCTCCGGCAGATCAACAGTCATTCCTTCGGCGATCTGAAGTGAAGGTCCGAGCCCTTTTATCGTGTTGATGCGGAACATTGTCGCCGGCATACCCCCGCGCGTCAGATAACCAGACGAGTAACCGCCGCCGGGGAAGTATTCCCTCATTGCGGGATACCAAGTCGTTGCCCGCAGGCACTTCTCGGCTTCCTGTTTCGATATCTCCCAGAACTCCTTCATGACGGGTTTGCCATGGAGATCTTGTTGGCCTGAACCATCGAGGGCCGCCGCGCCCGAGTTGATGAG
Source organism: Ignavibacteriales bacterium (assembly GCA_026390595.1). NCBI lineage: Bacteria > Pseudomonadati > Ignavibacteriota > Ignavibacteria > Ignavibacteriales > Ignavibacteriales bacterium. The sequence goes on along the minus strand of JAPLFQ010000020.1, from coordinate 361,422 downwards.
ATGAAGAATGCCGCTGGCTGCGTGTCCCGTGAGCTTGTGGCCGGTCACGCGCTTCACGGCGGCCGGACTCCAATACGTACGCACGTCGGCAAAAATCTGAGCTCTGTTTGTCAGAAGGTGTCCGAAGAGCATCCCGGCTGCGTTGAGCGAATCGTTTTCCGTGGCGATGACGATTGGTTCACGGATTCCATTCCAATCGAATGAGGAATTCAATATGGCTTCGAGGAAATCGCCGTTCGGACTGTGGTCTGTCCATTGCCGCTGTCCCTGAAATCCTCCTGCGATGGCATTGTGCCCGAGGGCCTCTTCTCCGAATCCGATCTCTGCGAGTCTTGGATTGCCGATCATCAGGTCGCGGGCGATCATCGTCATCTTGACGACCGTTTCCCAGTCAGCATCTTTCGCGGCGCGGCTCTTTTGCACCTTCGCAGAATTGAAGTCTTTTCCTTCCCTGCAATTGTCCTTTGTCCACTTCAATGCTGTGACGAACTCCTTCTTATCGTAGATGTGCTCTTCCATCCTGCGGGTGAACTCACTCATATCCACAGTCTCGACGCGCATGCCGAGGAACGATTCAAAGAGGCCGTGGTCAACGATTGAACCTGCGATCCCCATCGAGACGCCCCCCATGGCGAGGTACGACTTGCCGCGCATCGTGGCCACCGCGAGGCCGGCCTGGATGAATTGAAGAATCTTCGCACGAACGTCTTCCGGTATGGCGGTGTCACCAGCGTCCTGCACATCCCTTCCATAGATGCCGAACGCCGGCAGCCCTTTTTGATTGTGTGCTGCGAGCGTTGCGGCGAGATACACCGCCCCGGGCCGCTCGGTGCCGTTGAATCCCCAGATCGCCTTCGGGAGCAGCGGATCCATGTCCATTGTTTCTGCGCCATAGCACCAGCAGGGGGTCACTGTGAGAGAAACGCCGACGTTTTCGCGGGAAAACTTGTCGGCGGCCTGTGCGGCCTCCGCCGCACCGCCGATGCACGTGTCGGCAATGACGCATTCCACGGGAGCTCCGTTCGAATGGCGGATGGACCCGGAGATCAGTTTCGCAACCGATCGCGCCATGCCCATCGTGGCGCCTTCGAGCGATTCCCGGACACCGCGCCGTCGGCCGTCAATCGCGGGGCGGATTCCAACCTTCGGGAGAGTGCCGATCAGGCGATGTGGCGCAACTTTCAAATTCTTCTGTGACATTGGAAAGCCTCCGGGGAGAGAAACTCATGTATCCTGATTATCAACGAGTGGAATTGTACCGTGTAATTCTTAGATCGACATCTATCGTTCACTTCTGGTCCGACTTCTTTTCATCAATTCCATCGAGCGATCCAAGCTCGTTTTTGGAATCCTCTATCGTGAGGTCCAGAAGTTCGCGCGGGATGGAGTCCGATGGTCTCATGCGCTCGGGCGGTTCTTCTGATTTCCAGGATGCGATTTCTCTGAGCTTCATCCACAACTTCACGCCCAGAAAGAGAAAACCGAAGATGATAATTCCGTAAGCGAGTTCGACCATCCAGACATCCGTAGCTTGTCAGTGAACGCTGTTCGAGGACGCCCCCAAAATAAGCCACCGAGAGCACTGAAACGATGACGTCAAGCACGCTGCGTTTGCTCCCGGTGATCGCCTGCAACAATCATATCAGAAGGTGCGGAACGACTCGAAACTATAGAAAATCTCCCGGATTTTCAACTTCCGCTTCCGGCACGAGCGGAACGTGAAAAGGCGAGCATCTGTGACCATGCCAGGACCGCGACACCGGTCAGGATTGAGAGGTCGGCGAAGTTGAAAATGGCCGTTTTCAGCGGCCCAAGTGTGATGATCATGAAATCGACAACGATACCTCCCTTGAACACCCGGTCCAAAAGATTGCCCAACCCGCCGCCGAGAATCAGAGAAAGAGACACCATGGCGGTGGCGGTCAATGTCTTGTCGAGCAGTGTGAATGCAAGTATGGCCGAGAGAGCACACGCCGTGAAAACTATGAAGAGCCAGAACCGTGTTTGGGCAGAGAGGTCGGTGCCAACCCCCATCATCGCGCCGCTGTTCTCAGTATACTCGAGATGGAAGATATGATTGACGAGTGTGACCGGTGTGTTGGGGGCGAGCGTGCGGCTCGCGATTGTCTTCGTTGCCTGGTCGCAACCCATGCAACCGAGGACGACGATGAGGGTGATCAGGATGCGCCTTGTCCTGTTCACGAGATTGCTCTTGAATCGACCGTCGCCCACCACCTGCCGGACCATTTTCCAGAGGAAATGCGACCCGATGAAGCGAATGAGAATCAAATCCCCATGCTCGCGGATATCAATCTGCTCGATGTGCACCTTGGTGGATTTTTCGTCCGGATCGTCGGCCGTGAAGGAGCGAAAATCCCTCATGCCTGTGAACAGTTTCAGCGCCGATCGCATCCGGTTGACGTCCAGTTGATCTTTGATCCACCATACGTACTTCTTGCCAAACGCTGTTCTGCGTCGGCTGATCTGGTAGAGGTAACTTCGCGACACCGCATCGTGCCGGGCATGGAACTGTGGGGACGCTTTGTCGACCTCGAGGATGTTGATATCGGCCGGCAGTTCGTCGTTGATCTTGCGGCGAAGGATCTCAGGAGCGAGCATGGTCGTTGCCTCGAGATGGGCGACCTGCCGCAGCGCATGCACGCCGGCATCTGTCCGTCCGGCGCCGTACAATTCGAAGCTCGTCGTGTTCAGCACAGTCCCGCAGGCAGACGTGAGTTCACCCTGCACGGTGCGGGCGTTTTTCTGAATCTGCCACCCGCTGTAGCGGGTGCCTTCGTATTCGATCGTGAGCTTGAAGCGTGCCATAGTGTTGTCCGTATTGAGTTACGTTTGGAGTCCGGAAGGGAGGCGCGGTGAAGAAATCAATTGCCTGAATTCGTCCCATCGTCGGGTGGGATCTTCAGCTGTGCCGCCCCGCGATTCGATGTACTTCCGCACGAGATCCTGACCGAGGTTGTAGTTGATCACATAACTCCGGTATGCATCAATGAACCGGACACGCTGTTTCGCCCGCTCGGGGGCCATCAGCGCGTACATCACGAGCCATTCTTCAGCCTGCTCTCGATTCATCGTGCCGTCGAGGTAGGACCGCGCCGCTTCATTGTGTGCATAGCTGAGAACGCCGGTCAGCCGGTGAATGGAATAGTACTCGTCTGCCCGGCTTCCATCCAGTCCGGCAATGGGGAAGAGCACATCGCGTTCGAATTCGATCCGTTGCGTGCCGGGAAATGCGACCTCGATGCCGAAATTGGCGGTACCCTCTGCGATCAACGATTGAGGGCTGAAGAGCGCGTAGACCATAAACTCGACCCAGCCCCGGGCGCGAGCGAGGAGAGATTCCAGCATGCTGTTGTAGACGTGGTGACCGGGATAACCTTCGTGCGCGGCGAGATCGACAGCGCGATCGATGTAGATCGGCAGATCGGTATTGATCTGTATGAGGCTGCCGCTCCCCCCTTTGAACCAGTTGTACCCGCTCCACGGTTTGTTGTTCACGTACTCGAGAGTGAATCGCTCGTCTGCCGGCAAGTCGATCATGCGGCGTGTCCGATCCCGGCATTCGCTGATCGCCGTCTGAAAAACCCGGTGCAACAATTTCAGCGGGATGATGAAATCACCGCGGTAGTGTTCATAGCGTTCCGCGATTGAACCCTTCCCCGGAATCACTCCATCGAGACTCGACAGAACAGTTCGGAAGTGCTCTTCTGGATAGTGTGGTGGCTCAGCGTCGTAGAGTGCCAGGGCTTCTTCGTCGAAGGTGAACACGCGTCCCTGAAGCATCTCGACCCGGGCGAGAAGTGCGTGGAGCTGCCGTGTCAAGTACTGGCGACGGAGCAGCACAATTTCCTCCTGTGCGACCGGGGTGCGTTCGATATCCTGGAGGACACTGTGAGCGGAAGAGCGGATGTCGTTGAGTGGAGGGACGTGTGCTGTTATCTCTTCCCGCCACGCGGCTGGTCCGAAGTAGGCGTCGACGTAATCGGGATAGTGCCCGCCGACTGCGAGGACGAGTTTCACGTATGATTCCGCAATAGCGTTCAGCGGATGCGCTGATAGTTCATCCTTCATCGGTGTATCACTTCTCTCGCGTCACGTGTGTGGAACGAACAAGGATTTGAATTCTTCAGGCATCTGAGCGATCTTTCGCTTCTCGTAATCGAAAAATACGATCCCTGTCTTTGCCCGGGCAATTTCTTTTTCCCCATCCAGCACTCTGTACGTGAGATCCGTTCCATGCGCATAAAGGTCCGTCACGCCCAATTCGATCGTCAGCGTTGTGCCGTAGAAGACCTCGGACTTGTAGATGATGACCGCATCTGACATGATGATGCCTCTCCCCCCGATGTTGCGCTCGGTAAACCCGAAGTGGGTCAGGAATTGTACTCGGGCTTCATGCAAGATCGAAAGCATGGAATCGTTGCCGACATGCCCCCCGTAGTTGAGATCGGTGATACGGACGGGGACCGTTGCGGCAAAGACGGGGCTTTCAGGGAGATCCAGTTTGACGCGCGCCATCGGAGCACTTCGCGATGTGAAAGGAAGAGAATGTTCCCCTCATAGTAGGTAAAAAACCGAAAACGGTCAACGAGTGATTGACTGGAGGCGAGTGCAACACCCGGCGGGATGCGCCGTAACTCAAAGAAGGAGGCTTCTATGACGAAATTTCTTCTTTGGCTGATACTTCTGATTCTCTGCTGGCCGATTGCGCTGGCCGCCCTGATATTGTATCCGCTTGCATGGCTCTTCTTGCTTCCATTCCGACTGGCCGGAGTGGCTGTCAAAGGGGCTCTTGGTTTGATTGAAGCAATCATTCTGCTGCCTGCCAGCATTCTGCGGCGGCTTTGATTGACCCTTCATCAGAGAGATACAGGAAAACGGAGGGGCGGGAGTTCAGAGGGGATGGAAGGAAAGCCTGCGGTCCCTCTTTTTCAAAGGACAGAGGATCCGCAGACTCCGTTCCAGCGTACGAGCATTACTTCTTCTTCATTGCGTCCTTCAGTGCTGCCTGTTGTTCCTCTGACCACGGGGGAACAACGCCATTAGAGCGGGCATACGCGATTGATTGACCCAGATGTTCATGCAAGTGACTCAGGAGCACGAACAGGACATTCCTGACGGATGATTTCCCGCCGAAAAACGCAACCTGCTTGTCAAGGTCCGCATCGGTCAGCTTTGAGACCTCTTCTTTTGTCCAGTCGAACGAAGCTTTCAGTGCGTCAGCAATCTTCGCCTTGTCGGTCGTACCTTTTTCGTCAATTTTCGAACTAGCAGGCAGCTTTGACCCTGTGAAGCTCATCAGGAAGTAATTGCTTCCGGCAATGTGCAGATACACCTCGCTGATTGAGCGAACTCCATCGGCGGGGCGCCAGTTGGCCTTATCCTGCGGGATTGCGCTTTCGAGAGACACGATCTGCCCCTTGACGCGCTCCAACTGACCGAGCATGTCCTGAATAAACGCGGACTTCGGACCATCTGTCGCATTCGCTGTCCCGGCCTGAATTGAAAGAAAGAGCGCCATTCCAGCAAGCAGCGCGCGAAGTGAGGTAAAGCGGTGTGATGCGTTCGACATGAGTATCTCCTTGATACGGTGTGTAGTGTAGTGGGTTGGCCTGGATACCCGTAGAACGGAGAGACGTGCGAATCCGTTCCCGGCCGCAACGTGGAGCCCGGGCGTCAATGCCCGCCGACATGAATGACGTCATCTCCGAATTTCTTACGGAGTTTGTCGACGGCATCCAGCATCTGTGCGCGCTTGCCGGTTTCGGGGAACAAGGAGAGTTCGAGCTGTTTTTCATCAACCAGATGGGAGGCGCGGACACCGAGGAGTCGGATGCCGATGCGCCGCGCATAGGATACCTCAAACAGTTCGCAGATTGTCTTGAACACGATGGTGTCGTCGTCCGCCGGTTCGATGGTTGTCGCACGAGTGATGGTGTCGAAGTCTGCATATCGGAGCTTGAGTGTAAACGTGCGCGCTTTCAGATGACGATAGCGAAGCGAGGAACACACTTCCTCGGTCAGGGAGAATATGATCTTCTTCAATTCGTTCCGGTCGGAGATGTCACGGGCAAACGTTTCTTCATTGCCGATGCTCTTTCGCTCGTGCTCCGTCGAAAGCTCGTCGGGTCCGAGTCCGTTCGCGACATCGTGAATCCAGAGGCCATGGTTGCCAAGGATGCGTTGGAGCTTGTCTTGCGAAGTCTTCTGAATGTCTGCGACTGTCGCGAACCCCTTCTTCCGGAGTATCTCGCCGGTTTTCTTCCCGACACCCGGGATGGCATCGATAGGAAGCGGGGCGAGGAACTCCCGCTCGGTGCCGTGCGGCACGTAGATCACGCCTGCAGGTTTCACAGTTTGTGCAGAGATCTTTGCGACAACCTTGTTGGACGCGAGGGAAATCGTGCACGGGAGTTGAAATTCTTTCCAGACGATGTGCTGCAGACTCTTGATGAACCCCGGGAGGTCGTTGTGGTAGAGGGACTCGCAGCCGGTCAGGTCGAAGTACATTTCGTCGATTGATGCACGTTCGACGACCGGGGCAAGCTCGAGGATTCGCTCGTACAGTTTGTTGGAGTAGTGCGTGTAGTCGCCGAAACGTCCGCGGACGATGGTGAGATGAGGGCAGAGACGCAGAGCGGCAGCAGTCGGCATTGCAGAGCGGACACCGAAGGCGCGTGCCTCATACGATGCAGAGGCTACGACGCCGCGGCCCGTCGGAGTGCCGCCGACAACGACAGGCCTCCCCACGAGCGACGGATCTTTGATCCTCTCCACCGAGACGTAGAAGCAATCCAGGTCGAGGTGGGCGATAGAGCGAATCACAAGAGACATTAAGAACTGTCCGAGATGACTACAGAGGGCGACCGGCGGAACCCGCGAGCTGCTCCAGCGGATCCCCCGTGAGACGATAGACCGTCCAGGTATCCATCGGTTTGGCGCCGAGCGATTTGTAGAAACCGATTGCGGGCTCGTTCCAGTTCAGCACTGCCCACTCGAGACGGCCGCACGTTCGTTTGACGGCAATTCCCGCGAGCGTTGCGAGAAGTGCTTTGCCAATTCCCTTGCCGCGAAGCGCCGGCCGGACAAAGAGGTCTTCGAGGTACAGTCCGGGTCTCCCGAGAAAGGTCGAGTACGAATGAAAGAACAAGGCATATCCCACCGGCTGGTCGTCGTAGTATGCCAGGATGACTTCCGCATAGGGGCGTTCGCCGAAGAGAGTCTCGGTGAGCAGGTCTTCCGTTGCCTCGACTTCGTGCGACAGGCGTTCGTATTCGGCAAGCTCCCTGATCAGAGCAAGAATGAGCGGTATGTCATTTCTGGTCGCCGGTACAATTCTGAGATTTTCTTCTGGGTGCGTTGTCATGCGTATGCTGGATTGGAGTGTTCTCTGTGATCTACTTCGCTTTGGATTCTATCTTCGCGGGTCTGATCCACGAAATCAGGTTGTATCCTCTTTGCGCGAGGCGCGATTGGTTCTTCTCAACGAACGCAACAATTGCCTCAGTCGGTATTGCCACGGCAATCCCCTGCTGGATCTCCGCTTTTCTTTGAACAAACATATCTCCATGGTACGGTTCCACGGGGTCGTACTCGACGTCTCCGTCCTTCGAGGGGGTGAGGATGTACGAAGTCTGTGCTGGGATCATCTTGATCATGCCGACAAGTTCAAAATGGGGTACTCCGTCTCGGATAGCAAGAGCGATTGAGCCGCTGGCCCCCGGCGAGACGACTGCATCGACGACGAACGAGCCCTGTGGTTTGGCTGAAAGACTGACGATTCCCTTCGTGACCATTCTGTACCCAGCCGGATATCCAAAAACATACACAAACGATCCCCACTCGAGCTCCTTTGATTTTCCCAGGGGATAGGAGAAGACGCGGAGGTTCGCGGTTTGATGAGGCTCGACCGTTTGGCCAAGAATGGCGAGGTCGGCAGTGCGGTCAAGAGCGAGAATGTCAAGCGCGATCCCGCCTCCCACCTCATTGAGGAAGATGAGCTGATTGGTTTTCACAGAGATTGTGCGGATAAACGGCGTAAGCTTGAAGTCCGCTCCCACGTAACGGGTAGTGACCGTGTCGGAGAAGTCTACAACGTGAGAGCAGGTTATGAGAGCGACTTTTCCGTTCTCGACATAGATGACCGTTCCCGTGCCTGCGGTCGAGTGGTGCTGGTAGGCCGCAAGAGTTTCCTGCCTGTCAAGGAAATCCCCGGTGATGTCCTGAACGCGAACAGAATCTTCCCGCCGGAACGAATAGGTCTTGTAATGCACCATGATCGTGACGCGTTTCACCGTTTGCGCAATTTCCTCGAGCTGCTGCGAGCATCCCCGGTACGGGAACTCCGAGTCATACTGGCCGTCGTTCAACGTCGGGTAGGCTTCTTTCAGGACGTACGATGAGCAGGAAGAGAAGACGAGCGTGAGAGATATGAAAGATAGAAGAGCAAAAACTTGCTTCATCGAGGGCTCCTGTTCTCACCTGTGGTGAATACATGAGGTCTCCCGGTTTGGGAGTATGAGGTGTCAATCAGGATACGAAAACAACAGATCGAGTGTTACGTCCGGGTGGAGGCTCTTTGCGACGGGACACGTGCGTCCGCTGTATTCCAGCTTCTGGCGGTAGTCGCGCGCGATACCCTTCGGGAAATCGATCTTCATGACGACGCGGGCGATGCGCCGGGGGGCATCGGTGCTCATGTGTTTTTCGGCATACACTCTCGTTCCATCGAGGTTGACACTGTCGCGCTGCGCCACGATCCCCATGGTGGTGACTGTGCATGTCGAGAGGGCGGTGACGACGAGATCCGTGGGGGAGAAGCTCTCACCGCGCCCCTGATTATCGGTTGGCGCATCGGTCACAAGTTCGACGCTGCTCGGGCCATGCGTGGCCTTGCAGCGGAGTTCGCCGAGGTAAATGAATGTTTGGGAAACCATGGAAGTTCCTTCGATGAAGCGGAACGGGATGCCGAGAATACCCCGTTCCGGTCTTTCACAGGACTAGGAGAGATGTTCTACATTTGTTCTCAGCTTCTCGATCGTTGCCTTGAAGGAGGAGAGCTTTTCGTGTTCCCGATCGACGACCTCTTTCGGTGCGCGATCGACGAACGAGGAATTGGCGAGCTTTCGCTCCGTCGCCTCGACAGCCTGTTGCAGCCGGGCGATTTCCTTTTCGAGCCTGCCCCGCTCTGCATCGAGGTCGATGAGCCCTTCGAGCGGCACGAATATCTCCGACCCGTCGACGACTGCGCTTGACGCGAGTGTGGGTTTGGCTCCTGAAGCGAGGATCTCGATGCCGGAGACGCGGGCGAGTTTGCTCATGTACTTTTCATATGTCTGAAATATCTGCACATTCGCGCCCTCAGCAAGACGGACCTGAAGTCTGATCTCCTTCGACGGTGCGATATTGTTCTCTCCGCGTATATTGCGCACCGCGTTGATGACATTCTGAACAAATGTCATCTCATCTTCCGTCTTCTGATCTATCCAGCGCTCATCGACGGCAGGGAAGGAAGCCCGCATCAGGGATTGCCCGTTGCGTGCCGTGAGATGTTGCCACAATTCCTCGGTGATAAACGGCATGACCGGGTGGAGCAACCGCATGGCCTGGTCGAAAACCCAGAGGGATCGTGCAAGGACGATCTTCTTCGTTTCCGCGGGTTCGTCGCCGTAGAACCGCGTTTTGACAAGCTCCACATACCAATCACAGAAATCATGCCAGATGAAGTCGTACAGCACTTTGCTCGATTCGTTGAGATGAAACTCATTCAACGTGGAATTGAAATGTTCGATCGAATGATGGAGCCGCGAAAGAATCCACCGGTCTGCAAGATCGAGCTGGGTTTCGGGCAGTGACTCCAGGTTGGCCTCGTCGGTGCCGAACAGCTCAGCCTTGTTCATGAGAAGGAAGCGTCCCGCGTTCCAGATTTTGTTGGCGAAGTTTCTGCCGATTTCGCACTTCTCGTTGGAGAACAGAACATCCTGGCCGAGGGGCGAGAGGAACGCTATCGTGAAGCGGAGCGCGTCTGCCCCGTATTGATCGATCACATCAAGCGGGTCGGGCGAATTGCCGAGTGACTTGCTCATTTTGCGTCCCTCGGCGTCACGGATAATGCTCGTGAAGTACACATCCCTGAAGGGGACTAGCTCTTCGTCCGTCGCCCGGGGTTTCCCGTTCGGCCCCGGTTCACCGCGCATGAATTCCATGTTGGCCATGATCATGCGTGCGACCCAGAAGAAAATAATGTCGGGACCGGTGACGAGCGTGCTCGTCGGGTTGAAGTACCGCAGGTCCTCATTGTCGTTCGGCCATCCGAGGATCGAGAACGGCCAGAGCCACGAGGAGAACCACGTGTCGAGCACATCCTCGTCCTGTGTCACCGGGACGCTGGAATCGAGGCCGAGTCTTGTTCGCGCCTCGTCCTCGTTGCGTGCAGCAGTGAAGGTTCTGTCCGGCGCGTAGAACACAGGTATACGATGTCCCCACCAGATTTGCCGTGAGATGCACCAGTCGCGGATGTTTGTCATCCAGTGGTCGTACACTTTTTCCCACCGCTGCGGATGGAAGCGCACGTTCCCCTGTTGCACGACGCGCAGCGCCGGTTCGGCAAGCGGTTTCATCTTCACGAACCACTGGTCGGAGAGATACGGTTCGATGACCGTGTGGCATCGATAGCATTTTCCCACGTTGTGTGTGTACGGCTCGACCTTCACAAGGAAGCCCTGTTCTTCGAGGTCCTGCACAACCTTTTTCCGTCCCTGGAAGCGATCGATGCCAGAGTACTGTTGCGGAACAGCCTCGTTCAGGAATCCTTTCTCGTCAAGGATGTTGATCTGTTCGAGGTTGTGCCGCTGGCCGATCAGAAAGTCGTTGGGATCGTGGGCGGGGGTCACTTTCACCATGCCCGTTCCAAATGATTCGTCAACGTAGTCGTCTGCGATGATCGGGATCCTGCGGCCAACAAGGGGAAGGATGGCGTACTTGCCGACGATCGATTCGTAACGCGTGTCGCGCGGGTTCACCGCGATGGCAGTATCACCGAGCATCGTCTCGGGGCGCGTCGTCGCGACGACGGCGAATTCCTGTGTCCCCTCGATCGGGTAGCGGATGTGCCAGAGGTTTCCGTTCGACTCTGAGTGATCGACCTCGTCGTCGCTAAGCGCGGTCTGATGAAACGTGCACCAGTTGACGATGTATTTTCCGCGGTAGATCAACCCCTTGTCGAACATCCTGACGAAGACTTCTTTCACGGCGTCGGATAACCCTTCGTCCATCGTGAACCGTTCGCGTTCCCAGTCGCACGAAGTTCCGAGTTTTCTCAGCTGCTTGATGATGGTGCCGCCGTACTGTTCCTTCCATTCCCAGACGCGGTTCACGAATTTCTCGCGGCCCAGGTCATGACGCCTGAGGCCGTCCTTTGCGAGTGCTTTCTCGACGGCATTCTGTGTTGCGATTCCGGCATGGTCCGTGCCCGGAACCCAACATGCTTCGAAGCCCAGCATGCGTTTCCATCTGACAAGGATGTCCTGAATCGTGTTGTTCAGAACGTGTCCCATAGTCAGAATACCGGTAATATTCGGAGGGGGAATGACCACCGTGTATGGCGTGCGGTCCTTCTTGACGGTTGCGTGAAAAAGCCCGTGCGATTCCCAATACTCGTACCACTTGTCCTCAACATCCTTCGGGTTGTATGCTTTCGAGAGTTCCTGCATTCCTGTTCTTACGTTGAGTGATGATGAAAAAAAAGGGGAGCTGAGAAGCTACCCGGCGATTGGCGAACGTATGTTTCTTCGGATCAGTAGCTTGATGTCTATTTCGAAAAATCCCTGACTGCTTCGAACGCACCCTCCGCCGTCGGCCCGATGAACGTGGACCACATCCATCGGCCGGTGATGCGGTCCGAGGAGACGGTCCCTTGAAGGAACACGTTGTTGTCGGCCCAGCCGGGGTTCAGGTTGATGGAGATCGACGATTTCTGCGTCGTCCCCGTCAATGTGCCCGTTCCAACCTGTGGACCGATCGTCTCCGCCGGCAGGACTGCGACGAAAGACCAGGTTCCGGTGACAGATATCGTGTCGAGCTGTGTTACCGTCATCGTGCCGTTGACCGCGACATTCCTTGCTGAGTTGAACGCCCTGTAGGCGTATGTCGCGGGTGCACCCCCGGGTTGCCAACTGTCGACCGGCTGATTCCCCCTGTCAACACACGCACTGAGCGTAAGAAAGAAGGAAATTGCGAGCAACCATGGATTTCGGCTCACGTTCATCGGGTCCCTGCAAACGGATTGCGGATATCCTCGGTCCAGCGGATGGACGAACAAATACCTCGCTGCTGGAAATAAACAAAAAATCCGCGTATAAATCAACGAGGGGGCCGTGGAGGATCGTGCTCGGTGAGAGCAGACTGGCGGTCGAGAAGCTGCTAGCGGGTTTGCGGCTTGCTGACTGTAAGAATCGCGGTCAGCGTTGATTCGTTGCCTGCGAGATCCCACGTGATGATCTTGAGCTCGTGGTCTCCGGGTTCGAGGTCAGACGCCTCGATCGAACCGGCCCCTTCAGGAAGGCGATTGTAGAACGAGAGACGATTGCCGGATTCGATATACAGCTTTTCGAATCGACCCTTTCTCGCCCGGAGCAGGTTCCTGTCATAATACGCCATGACCTGATGCGCTTCTCTTTCGAGGATGTACTTTTTCACTGAACTGAAGACCGGCTGACCATCGATGTACATCTCGAACCTGTAGGCTCCGGTCCGGTAGCGAAGTACATCGGCCTGATCTGTGACGCTGACGCTGACGCCTATCGACCCGGAGAGCTGTATCGGATGAGGGAGTACAAAATTGCCTGATGACTCCATCTGAGCGTCACTCACCCACGTCTTGTGCCTTCGTTGGATCTTGGCAGACCCGGAAAGCGGGGTGAAAGCGACCATATGATACACCGGTGGAACGACATCCCTGATGGCAGCAGAAATCTGCGGCAGGAGGAACGGATTGATTGGATTGGACGACGAATCCCGTACCTCGAAATGGAGATGAGCCGAACCGATTCCTGTGTCGCCGGTGTAAGCGATCAGGTCTCCTTTTGAGACACGAAACAGTGATGTGTCGATATCGACCTCCAGGGAATACCTCCGGTTCTGTTTCTGGAGCTGTTTAGCGTACTTCTCGATGGGGTCGAAAAACCGCTGGAGGTGCGCATACATGGTGACGTAGCCGTCATGATGCCGGACGTAGAGCATCTTGCCGTATCCGCGACGCGAGATGAAAATGCGGCTCACGTAGCCGTCACGGGCCGCATAAACGGGGTAGCCCTTCTGATTGTTTGTCGATATGTCGATTCCTTCGTGCAGATGAGTGCGACGGTAGTCGGCAAACGACGATGTGATGTTCGTGCTGGCGTTGGTCGGCCAGATATAATCCTGCAAATCGGTTCGGAGCGTATCGAAGGGGGCGTAGATCTCATCGACCCGGGAAACATGCGGCCCGTTTACGCTGGAATCGAGGTTCGTGCCCGGGAAATGGTTAACGCCCGAGAAACTCGCTACGAAGCCTATCAGGGCGGTAGCCCACACCATCAATGGTTGTCGCAATGTCAACGTATGCCCCGCGAATCATTTGTGATCAAACCAGTTTCCCGAGAATGTACCCGAACGTGATACCTGAAAGCAGCGCAATGGTGATGATTCGATAGTTCAATACATCTTTGGAATATCCCCGCCTTATTGCAGTGATCGAGGCCACATATCCGACACCGTTGATCAGCCAGATGAAGGGAAGTGACAGTACATGGGCAATCATTGGTCCGACCAGTGGAAGAAGTCCAATCCAGGCGATGAGTGCGCCAAACGCGTGACCCAGGACACCGAGAACGAGGACGGCAAGTGCAACGACGCTTCTGTCGACACTATAATAGAGCCCGGCACAGATCACGATGATGATAAGCATCCACGCAAGGAGAGCGACCCGGTAGTTGCTGAGGAATTGCCTGATCCTGGTCATGAGCTCGCGCGTGCCTACTGAACGCTGACTCGCAACGATGTGAGAATTGCGCGGGTAGGGGAGAGAAGCTGAGCTTCAAGTCGGTCTCCGGAGGCCGCTGCGGCAACTCCTTCCGGAGTCCCCGTGAAGATGATGTCCCCGCGTTCGAACGTGAAGAACTGGGAGATGTATGCTATCAGCTCATCGAGTTTGAAGATGAAGTTGCTTGTGCTGGATTGCTGCCGGGTTGTCCCGTTCACGTCCAGCTTGACTCCGAGCTCGTGCGGGTCCGGGATATCTGCGGCCGGAACGAACGGGGATATGGGGGCCGACGTATCAAATCCCTTTGCCAGCGTCCATGGAAGGCCTTTCTTCTTTGCGTCGCTCTGGACGTCGCGCAAGGTCATATCGAGGCCGATCCCGTATCCGGCTACGTGGTTCAGAGCGTTCCCCTTGAGGATGTCTTTGCCGCCGCGGCCGATGAGAACGGTCATCTCGATTTCGTGATGAAGGTCTTTTGATATTGATGGAATCCGGATAACCCCGCCTTCTCCGATGATTGCCGTGGTGGGTTTCAGAAAGAACACGGGAGCTTCGGGGATGGCTGCGTGCATCTCTTTTGCGTGGTCGGCATAGTTTCTTCCGATGCAGAAGATCTTTCGCACCTCGACAGGCTCCGCCGATCCCATAATGTAGGCACTTGCCATCGCTGGTAAATCAACTCCCTATTCTGATAATCTACAATATACTCAAGGCGGTTCTTTTTCGCAAGAATAGCTTTTGTCGGGTGGATTCGATTTTGGAATTTGTCCGCCGCGCATCTCGGAGGATTTGAGCCCGCGTATGGTCCCCGCCCAGAGAATTACTCTTGTCCCCTTCGTGAAACCGCCAAGAATATTGTTGTTCACCGAACGAAAAACTGGTATCTTACCTGCAAATCTCAGGCTGATGCATGAAAACATACAAAGATGCGGGTGTCGACATCGAGGCGGGTGAAGAACTTGTGCGACGCATCAAACGCCGGGTTCGATCCACCTTTACGCCAAATGTACTGACAGACATCGGAGCATTCGGCGCGTTCTATAGAGCCGACTTCAAAGGCATCCGGAAGCCAGTTCTCGTGACGAGCGTTGACGGCGTCGGAACAAAGCTTAAGATCGCCTTCGCGATGAACCGACACGACACAGTCGGACAGGACCTCGTCAACCACTGCGTCAACGATATCCTCGTCTGCGGCGCAAAACCCCTCTACTTTCTCGATTATTTCGCAACAGGAAAGCTCTCCCCGGCGATCGCCGCACAGGTCATCGAAGGATTTGTTGTCGCTTGCCGCCAAAACGGGTGTTCGCTCATCGGCGGCGAAACTGCAGAAATGCCGGGCTTCTACTCCGAGGGAGAATACGATCTCGCAGGCACCATCGTCGGTGTCGTAGACCAAAAGCGGGCGATCCGCGGGAACCGTGTCAAAAAGGGGGATGTCCTGCTGGCTCTCCCTTCAACCGGACTCCACACGAATGGGTATTCTCTTGCTCGATCCGTCCTGCTCGAACGATTCCAACTCGATCAGTATTTCGAGGAACTGCGTGGAATCCTTGGCGAGAGTCTTCTGACGGTCCACCGATCCTACTACAAAGCTGTCTATCCGCTTCTGTCGAAATTCGACATCAAAGGGATGTCGCATATTACGGGGGGAGGCCTGGAAGGGAACACGATGAGAGTGGTCCCTAAGGGGTTGACGCTTCGCATTGACTGGGAAGCGTGGGAGCGCCCGTGGCTCTTTGGCCTGATTCAGAAAACGGGCATCGTGCCTGAAAAGGATATGCGGCGGACGTTCAATCTCGGAGTGGGGCTTGTCATGATCATCTCTCCCGGAGAAGTTGACGGCATTCAAGCGGCGCTTCGGCGAAAGCGGGAGCGCTCATTCATCATTGGCGAGGTCGTACGGGCATAGTCTGGACCTTCTGTACAGAATTGGTCCAAAGGAAATAGTATGGATACGGGTTTCTCTGTCATTCAGATCATCCAGCTGATTCTGGCCCCTGCGGTCATGATCAACGCGTGCGGTCTGCTGCTGTTGGCAACGAGCAACAAATACTCCAGCGTGTTGAACAGAATTCGTCTTTTGAATGATGAAAAGAGGAAAATGTTCAGAAAAGCGGGAGACAAGAACTTCGAGGAGACGCAGCGCCTCGAGAGTCTCGCTCGCCAGATAGAGCATCTCATGCTGAGGGCGAAGTTGGTGCGGAATGCGGTGATGTGCTATACCGGCGCGATCGCTCTCTTTATCATGACCTCGTTGCTGATTGGATTCAGTTTCCTCATCAGAGGGTTCCAGTCGGACTCGGCGATCATGATTGCGTTTCTGATTGGAATGGCGACAATTTTTGCCGGCGTGATATTCTCTTTTCTTGATGCAAAACATGGATATGAGATCGTGCAGTTTGACGTACTTGTTGATAATTGAGGGCAGGGATGATCAAGATCCAGGTCGAAGAGGGGCTGTATCTGAAGAGCCTCGAGTTGAGAGATTCTGAAGACTTGCTCCCCCTCATTGAGAGCAACAGGGCGTATCTGCGCGAGTGGCTGCCGTGGCTTGATATGACGACCACCATAGACGAGATGATTGCATTCGTCGACGCGGCCATCCGCCAGCAGGCGGCTGGCCTCGGCTTTCAGGCGGGCATCATGCATCAGGACCAGCTCGTCGGCATTATCGGATATCACCATCTGGAATGGGCCAATCGGTCCACGTGCATCGGCTACTGGCTGTCAGAACCGTTTCAGCGCCGCGGAATCATGACGAAAGCCTCGCGTGCTCTTGTGGAGCATGCATTTGAGGATTGGCAGCTGAACCGGGTGGAGATTCGATGTGCCGTTGGAAACATGAAGAGCCGTGCGATCCCCGAGCGTCTGGGATTCAAATCGGAGGGGCTGCTGCGCGAAGCGGAGTGGCTCTATGACCATTATGTGGACCACATTGTCTATGGGATGCTCGCCAGAGACTGGCCAGTGGTACGCCGCACGCAGGGATTCCCGGCATCGGCGACACCAAAACAATCAACTATTGAAACTACTCATTCATCGTCGTGAAGTCATTCGTCTTTTCCCCTATGTCACCTGAATGGCACGCTCCTGATAATCTCGATTTTCTGACACCCGAGGAAATGCGGGCGCGGCTGATAGAGGCTCAGGAATTCAGCACACGCGTCAATACGCTGACCGAGGTCTCCCTCAAAGTGGATGCTGCGCACTCGCGGGAGGAAATCCTGCGGATCCTGAAGGAGAATCTCCGGCGTTTGATCGAAGGAGAGTGTGCTTTCATCGGATTGCTCAGCCACAACAAGACTCACTACGTCATCAGCACGCTCTCGCCGCTGATGGACGCGATCGAGCTCGATCACAAGCATTTCTCAATCGACGTCGGCATGCCCGGCTGGTCAATTCGGAACAAAGCCGGCATCATGGTCGACATCGATTCCGCCCCTGCGCTCCATCCCACGCTCGAGGGCTCGCTCAAAGATCTCGGGATCCGGTCGCTGATCATCGTGCCGGTCCATACACACGAAGAGATGGTGGGAGCGCTCGTGTTCGGTTCGTCGAAGCCGAATGCCTATGTCGACCCCGACCTGTGGCTCGCCCGGCTCCTGAGCCTGCAGATGGCTATCGCGTTGCGGCACACCTCGCTGCTCGAGCGCGCACAGAAACGTGTAACACAAATCAGCCTGGTGAACCAGGTCGGCCGCAAGCTCACGTCCACGCTCAACATCGATGAGCTGCTGACGTCGGCTTCGGAGTCAATTCAGAAGGACTTCCAGTACTTCGACGTGACCATCTTCCTGACCAACAAGGAGGAGAACGAGCTTGTGCTCGCGGCGCATTCCGGCAATTTCATCGATTTCCTCCCTCACGGATACAGGCAGAAAATTGGTCTGGGGATCGTGGGCTGGGTAGCCGAACATGGGCAATCCGTGCTGGCCAACGACGTAAGCCTTGAATCGCGGTTTCTCGCCCATCAGTACCACAATACGAATTCGGAGCTTGCGCTTCCCATCATCTCAGACGATGAAGTGGTCGGAGTACTGAATGTCGAGGACACAAAGCTCTACGCGTTCGACGAGACCGACGTGCTGGTCCTCGAAACTCTCTGCGACCAGATCGGCAGTGCAATCAGAAACGCCCGCTTGTTCGAGGAGATCACGCGGACAAACGAGCGATTGATGGAGCTGGACAGGCTGAAGACGGATTTTGTCGGGATCGTATCGCATGACTTCCGCACCCCGCTTTCAACGATCATGCTCGCTGCGAAGTCGCTGCTTCGCAAGGAGGTAAGCGCTGACCGGCTCCGCGAGTACCTGAACATTATCGTCGAGCAGGCCGGGCGGCTGAGCATGCTCGCGGAAGACACGCTCTCGATCGCGAAAATTGAGTCCGGTCAATTGAATTACCAGTTCAAGATTGTGAACGTCGAGACGATCATCCAGGAAGCGGTTTCCATGGTGAAAATCTCAGCCCGTCACACCTTTGGATTCTCGATCGACATGAATTGCGCGTATGTCCGCGGCGACCAGAACAAGTTGCGTCAGGTGTTACAGAACCTCATCTCGAACGCTGTGAAGTACTCTCCGGGCGGAGGGGAACTGAACGTCCGCGTTGTTTCGAGCGAGGAGCAGGCCGACGAGATTCTCTTCTCCGTCAGCGACCAGGGTCTTGGTATCCCTCAGGAACATCTGGGACGGCTTTTCCAGAAGTACGCACGGGTCGAATCGGGAGAAGCGGGGAAGATCAAGGGGACCGGTCTCGGGCTCTGGATATGCCGTGAGATCATCAAAGCGCACGGGGGAAAGATCTGGGTGGAGAGTGAAGTGGGGAAGGGGAGCAGTTTCCGGTTCACGCTGAAACGAGGTACCTGAGCTTATCGTCATTCGTCAATGGCCTGGTGGCAAAACACAAAACCTCCGGAATGCGATCTTCCGGAGGTTTTGTTTGTACCCTTGAGCAGGACTTCTCCTACTTCTTGAAGATCTCCTCTTTGACTCCCGCGTTCACCTTAATGCTTTCCACAGCCATTTCCGAAATCTTCTTTCCTTCGCTGGTTCCGAGCGTCTTGAAAGGGAACTGTATCCCGCTGATCGCTCGGTAGTCGGAAAACGACTCTTCAACGGTGGCCGGTCCGGATGGCCCCGATCCACGCACCGTTTTTTTCAGAACCATTCCGGTTTTCGAATCAATGGTGAACCGCATCGGATAGTTCGTCGGTGTGTAGCGAATGAGTATCACGTCTGCTGGCTTTCCGTCCACGGCTTCGTCCTTGAGATACTGCACTGCGTACTCCGGTTTCTCGAAGTTCTGCAGAACGTAGTGGACGTCGCTGATCGCTTCCTGCTGGAAACTCTCTCGTTGTGAGCCCGGAAGGTCCTGTGTCCCGTTTGGTGACTTCATCCATGCGTTCGAGCCGTCGAACACCATGGACATCTCGCCCATGGGCGTCTTGAGCTGCGCCGCCATCTTGTTCGGGCGGACGACTTGTATCTCGGCGTCCATGGCAAACTCGCCCATCGGTGTTACCTGAGTCTGCTTTCCTTTGATGACGAGATCCTTGATGCCAAGGAGCGCTGGTCCTCCCATCGTCGCCATGGTCTTCCGGAGGATTTCTCTGCCCTTCGCGATGGTTTCAGGGGTCGGATCCGGGATCTTTTCCGGCGGCGAAGGAATCGTGATATCGATCGTGCGGACATCGGCGCCGAGAGCGCTCAGCGGTTCATCGAAGTCGGAGTCCTTGCCGACGACGAGCAGGGTGAGCGATTCGGGTTTCCATCGTTTCTGCACTGCCTTGGTTACGCTCTCTTTCGTGGTTTCCTGGATGTCCTTTTGCTGCTTCTGAATGAAGTCTTTCGGATAACCATAGTACTCCAGTGCCATCAGCTGGTTGATGATCTTTCCTTTTGTGTCGTAGCGGAACACGAACGAGTTCAGATACGAATCCTTCGCATACTTCAGCTCTTCGTCAGTGATTCCGTCCTTGATGAATTGTCCCAGTTCAGTCCCGATCGACCGGACCATTTTGACCGTTGAGCCGGATTTCGTCGAGCCGCTCATGCTAAACGCGCCCGGATAGTCGTAGCTCTCTCCCCACGAACTGCCCACGGAATAGGCCAGCCCCTGTTCCGATCGCACTTTCCTGAAGAGGCGTGAAGACGCCGCTCCGCCGAATGCCTGATCGGCGACATTGAGCGGTCCGCTTTCGGGATCATTCAGCACACCCCCGAGATGGCCGAGGAAAATATTCGACTGGTTGACGTCATCCTTCTTGATGAAGTTGACCGTTTTCGTGCCCGCCAGGCGCGGCTGCGGGACAGGAGGGAAGCTGACTTCCTTGCGCTCCCACGACCCGAAGAGACTTTCGATCTTCGATTTCATCTCCGGAGTCGCAAAGTCGCCCCACACGGCGATCATCATGTTGTTGGGGACGAAGTACTTCTTGTGAAACCCGGCCATGTCCTCCTTCGAGATGTTCTCGACGGTGGCATATTCCATGGTTCGGGCATACGGATGGCTGGCGCCGTAGATCAGTTTGTTGAACTCACGGGCGGCAATCGCGCCTACCTGATCGTTGCGCCGCGAAATTGATGAACGGGCGGTTACTTTTGCGAGGTCGATCTTGTCATCCCGGAAGGCCGGGCTCTTGAGAAGATCCGCAAGAACTCCCAATCCCATGCCGACGTCTTCCTTGAGTACAGACATCCGTGCACCGCCGGACGTGGTTCCGATGTACGTCTCAACCGAGGCTCCGACTTTTTCAAGCATCTCGTCGAATTCCTCACCGGTCTTCGTTGCCGTGCCCCCGGTGCGCATGACCTGCCCCGTCATTGACGCAAGGCCGACCTTGTCTCCCGGTTCGTACCGGGACCCGGTGCGCACGAGCACAGCAGCTTCAACGAGCGGGAGCGTGTGATCTTCGATGAGAAAGACAGTCATCCCGTTGCCGAGTTGATACCGGAGAGGTTCAGGTATTTGCACCTGTCGCAACGGAGGGTACTTGAGATTCTTGTAGTGTTGCGGTTTCGTTACTGTCTGGGCAGAACCGTTGAGCACAAGCCCGATGACGAGCAAGAGAAGTGAGAACGTTTTTGAGGTTTTCATGGTCATCGCTCCTTATTTCACCGGCTCGATAGCGCCGATCGTGCGGTTAGAATTGGCGAACGCTTTGTTCGCTACCCGCTTGATGTCGGCTACTGTCACAGCGTTGATCTCATCCAGCTGCTTGAACAGATTTCGCCAGTCTCCAGTGATGACCTGGTAGAACGTCAGCTGACCGGCCATTCCGCCGTTGTCCGCCAACGACCGGATGAGGTTCGCCCGGGCACGGGTTTTCACGGCCTGGAGTTCTTCCGCTGTTACCGGATCTTTCTTGATCTTTTCGATCTCCTCGTTGATTGCCGCGAGGCATTCTTCATTCGTCTTTCCCTGGGCAGGGACTGCAAAGAACGCGAAGAGGTTGGGATACTTCTGTCCGGGGAAGCCGGAGAATCCAGCGGCCTGGATTGCGATTTTCTTGTCGCGAACCAGCGACTTGTAGAGTCTCGATGTGCGTCCCGAACTCATGACATCCTCGATGGCATCATAGACTGCCGCATCCGGATCCCGCGCCGATCCCTTCTTGTAACCGAGCAGAAGGATACGCTGTGATTCCTCGCGCAGCGTCACCGATCGCTCGCTTTGTTGTTCGGGTTCCACAGTGCGGACCTCGGGCGGCGGCGTCCCTGCGGGAATCCTGCCGAAGTACACCTCGGCAAGACGGATGGTCTGCTGTGGATCAACATCGCCCACGATCGCGATGATGATGTTGGAGGGGACATAGTACTTCTTGAAAAATGCGAGCGCTTCATCGCGTGTAATGCCCTGGAGGTCCGACATGTGTCCGATGACCGGCTCTTTGTACGGGTGTGATTTGTAGGCGACGGCGAGAAACTCCTCGACGAGCTTTCCAATGGGACTGCTCTCTGTGCGCATCCGGCGCTCTTCCATGACGACATCTTTTTCTTTGTAGAAATCGCGTATGACGGGATCAAAGAATCTTGATGATTCGAGCGTAAACCAGAGTTCAAGCTTGTTGGAAGGAAGGCTGAAATAGTACTGCGTCGCGTCGGCGCCTGTGCCCGCGTTGAGCCCGACGCCTCCTTGCTGCTCGATGATCTTGTCGAACTCACCATTTTCCACGAGCCCGGATGCTGTTTCCTGAGTCTTCTCGAACGCGGCGCGCAGTTCTTTGAGCTTCGAGGAATCTGCACCGACCCCTTTCTTACTTTCCTCTCTCCACGCTGACCAGGCTTTGTCCAGAACATCGAGAGCCGGTTTCTCTTTCTTGTAGTCTTTGGTGCCGATGTCGGAGGTTCCCTTGAACGCGAGATGCTCGAAAATGTGGGCGAGGCCTGTGATGCCGCGGTTCTCATTGACCGCACCGACATTGACGTAGGTATGGAATGACACGACCGGAGCGTCGTGGCGGGGCAGTATGAGGAACCTGAGTCCGTTTTTCAGCGTGTGTTCGACAACCTGGTTCTGCACAGCCTTGAATCCGTCTTGTGTGAAGAGCAGCGACGGCACAAGGGCCCAGGCGAGTAGAAGCAAAGCGTATCGTCTACGCATGGAGAGTACTCCTCATGGAAATGATGATTACTTCGATTGTTTGGATTTACGGCGTTCGAGTTCGGCGTGTACTTTGGTCTGGAACTGACTGAAGACTTCCTGAGATTGAGCGAGGGCTATCATGCGGCTTGAGAATTCCTCTCTCGTCAATCCGTTTGTCGAAAGAACGGCATGAACCTGAGATTGATAGGCAGTAGAGTCAATTGTCGGCCGTGGAGATTTGAGCTCCTCGTTCAGCATCAGCAGTTCAGCGTACACGGGGACGAGTTTCTCGTCTGCTGGGGTCAGGTCTTTCTGCTGCCGGGAGCAGCCGAACTGCAGGGCGATGAGCGCGAACAACAAAAACGGGCGAGTGTTCATGGCATGCATTGGCACTTAAAGTAGCAAATCGAATGGACGGATGCAAGATGCTGCGTTCTTGCAATCAGATGGGGCATCGCGTATATTGGTGGAGAATCTATCACGGTTCACGGTATCCCGGGTCCGACACGCATCTGATCATGGAATCAACAACCAGCAGGGGGAACTATGACTGAAGCATCGAAGACGATCCTTATCAACACGGTGAAAGAGTGGGCAAAGTTTGCGGCTGAGCGCGACAAATTCAGCACGATGGCCCACGAAGTTGCCGATCTTGCACGCCGTTGTGTGTTCGAAAGCGTCGCGTTTCTCAAGGCGCAGAACATAGACGTCGAAGCAGAGTCGCCTGAAACGATGACGATCATGAAAGTGGCGGTGCACGTTGACCCGGTCATCGAAGCGAACTTCCCGAACATCAAAGCGAGCGTGGCCATGAAATGCGCCGGGGCATCGCGTATGATTCTCATCAATCCGAATCTGACGGTTTCTGCCGGCGGCACTCCTGTGGCGTACGAAGCCCTGAAAAAAGGAATCCCGGCTTCATTCGAAGCGAACGCAGCAGACTTCGTCAGGGATGCGTTCTTGTACATCGCGCGCACGGGAGGTAAAGAACAAGCACCATAGAATTTTCGATTTTCAATTTTCGATTGTCGATTGGAAGAGAGGAAGCATGGATTCGGTCGAGCTGAAATCCAGGACGAAGGCTCTGGCGGTTAGCACAATTCGCTTCGTCGAAGGGTTGAGCAGAAGCCCTGCTTCGGATGTCATCGGTAAGCAGCTCATACGCTCTGCAACATCTGTGGGGGCGAACTACCGTGCGGCCTGTCGAGCGCGATCGAAAGCGGACTTCGCGAACAAAATGGGGATCATTGAAGAAGAAGCCGATGAAACCCTTTTCTGGCTCGAGATGTTGATTGAATGCAGCAAAGCCAAGTCCGAAGATCTGAAATCGATAATGGATGAATCAGAACAACTGCTAAGAATCTTCGCCGCTTCAAGAATGACGGCCAGGGCGCATGCCTCCTCGAAGTAGTCACGTAGGTGTCTGTGGAGGTTGGGTCACGCGTTGTATTTGCAGCACTTCCTAATCGACAATCATCAATCGAAGATCGACAATCCACCATCGACAATCTCTCTGATGCCCTACCAACTCACTTCTGAATACAAGCCCAGCGGCGACCAACCCGAGGCCATCAGGCAGCTGATTGAAGGCGTCGTGCGCGGAGACCGGTACCAGACGCTCCTCGGCGTGACGGGGAGCGGCAAGACGTTTACGATGTCCAACGTCATCCAGCACATCAACAAACCCGTGCTCGTGTTGTCGCACAACAAAACGCTTGCAGCACAGCTCTTCGCAGAGTTCAAAGGGTTCTTCCCCAAGAACCGGGTGGAGTTTTTCATCAGCTACTACGACTACTACCAGCCCGAAGCCTACGTCCCGTCAACCGACACCTATATCGCGAAAGATTCCTCCGTCAACGATGAGATTGACCGGCTCAGGCTCCGGGCGACAAGTTCGCTCCTGAGCGGCGATCCGAACGTGATCGTCGTGGCATCCGTGAGCTGCATCTATGGTATCGGCGCGCCTGAGGAGTGGCTCGCTCAAACGCTGCAGCTGCGCAAGGGGCAGAAGATCGCGCGCAACGATGTCCTGAAGAAACTGCTCGACATGCTATATTCGCGCAACGATTACGAATTCACGCGTGGATCGTTCCGCGTGCGCGGAGACGTTGTCGAGGTAATCCCCGGATTTGAGAACGAGGAAGCGATCCGTATCGAGTTTTTCGGTGATGAGATCGAGCGGCTGTCGTACATACAGAAGACCGATGGAAAGATCCTCGCGGAGACCGAATACGAAGTTGTTTACCCGGCAAAACAGTTCGTCACGACGCGTCCGAGCATCGAACGGGCGCTGAAGACGATCGATGTCGAGCTTCGAGAACGGCTGGCAGAGCTGCGCGACATGGGGAAACTCCTGGAGGCGCAACGGCTCGAGCAGCGGACGCGGTTCGATATGGAAATGATGAAAGAGATCGGCCATTGCTCCGGCATCGAAAACTACTCGCGCCATCTCGCCGATCGGCCGCCGGGGTCTCGTCCGTCCTGTCTCCTCGACTATTTCCCCGAAGATTTTCTTACGATCATCGATGAATCGCACGCGACCGTTCCGCAAATCGGCGCAATGTATGCTGGCGACCGCTCGCGAAAGGGAACGCTGGTGGAGTACGGGTTCCGGCTTCCTTCGGCGCTCGACAACCGGCCGCTGACGTTCGATGAATGGAATGCGATTGTGAAACAGGTCGTCTTCGTCAGCGCGACTCCGGGAGACTACGAACTTGAGCAGAGCAAGGGGGTGTTCGTAGAACAGGTCATCCGTCCGACCGGCCTGATCGATCCTGAGGTCGAGATCCGGCCGAGCAAACATCAGATTGACGACCTGATTGCCGAAATACGCGCACGTTCCGCGAAAAAGGAACGTATCTTGGTGACGACGCTGACGAAGCGAATGGCAGAAGATTTGACGGAATATCTGCTGAACATCAGCATCAAGGTCCGGTACATCCATTCCGAAGTCGACGCGCTGGAACGAGTCGAGATTCTGCGCGATCTCCGCCTTGGCGATTTCGATGTTCTCGTCGGCGTCAACCTTTTGCGCGAGGGGCTCGATTTGCCGGAAGTCTCGCTCGTCGCCATTATTGATGCAGACAAGGAAGGTTTCCTGCGCTCAGATCGATCCTTGATACAGACTGCCGGCAGAACGGCGCGCAACGTGAACGGGAAAGTCATCCTCTATGCAGACAGGCAGACTGGGTCGATGCAGCGGATGATGGAAGAAACATCCCGTCGCCGTGAAAAGCAACTTGAGTACAATAAGGTCAACAATATCACGCCGGTAACTATCTACAAATCAATCGAGGAAGTGCTGGCTGCAACGGCGATTGCGGATGTTGCCGCCCAACGTACCGCCCGCCGCGAAGGAGCGAAGCCGACGACGGTATCAGACAGCGTCGTGAAGTACCTCAATGAAGGGCAACGGCAGGATCTGCTCGTTGAGCTGAAAGAGGAAATGCGGAGAGCTGCCAAAGATCTCGAATTTGAACGCGCTGCGGAACTGCGCGATGAGATTGCGAGATTGGAAAAGAAGTGAATAGTGAAGTGTGACAAGAGGACATTTAAATCAGGAGTGCTCACCATGTCAGCCGACGACACGACAACCATGAGTCAAAAAGGGCGGGATCTTGCCCTCATTTTCACACTCACCAATTCAGCTGTCAATCAGGCGCTTGTGCAGGAGATGTATATGAAGACCTTCGGCCTTTCGCCCGAACAGACGGAGGCACATGTAGCGGATCTCCGGAAGCAGATATTCGCCGATGTGTGCACGACCCTCGCGAAGTATGGTGACCTCGATGTTTCAAGCTTGCTCCAATTACTTGAGACGTCGGGTGATGAGAAGGGGACAACAAAGTCGAAAAGTGAATAGTAAGTCTTGAACCGTGAACCGAACAACTTGAAACCTGGAACCACAAACCCAGAACGCGAAACTCAAAACCCTAGGTTCTTCCCAGCAATTTCTCCTTAATAGCCACGTTATACCGCGTATCCCGCCGATTGCCATGGCATTCGCGATCAAAGAGACCGTTCAAAGTTTCCTCGATTCCATTCTCGATTTCGTCTATCCACCGCTCTGCATTTCGTGCGGACGGTTGCTGGAATCGGGCCGGGAGCATGTTTGTCCCGACTGCTGGTCGGCGATCAAACCTGCCACGCGTGAGTTGTCCCTCTTCCGGGAAACCAGGAACAAGCTCATCTCGTCTGGAGAAGTTGATGATCTCGTATCCCTTTTCATTTTCGAAAAGGAGGGACCGTTTCAGAAGATCGCTCATGCCCTCAAGTATTCAGGTGTCCAGGAATTGGGACTTGAGCTTGGCGGGCTGCTCGGAGTTCGTATCCGGGATGAGGAAATCTGTGCGGACATACTCGTCCCTGTACCTTTGCACAAGCGGAAAACTCGCGAGAGAGGGTTCAATCAGGCTTTGCTCATTGGTCGCGGTGTCTCTGAAGTGTTGGGGATCCCTGTCCGGTCAGATCTGGTGTTGCGGAAGAGGTGGACCGAGACTCAAACCACACTCTCGAAAGAAGAGCGAAAAGAGAACGTGGAGAATGCATTCCAGTGCGGAAGGGCAGACCTGAAGGGAAAGCTCGTGATCGTGATCGACGATGTCATTACGACAGGGGCCACCATTGAGTCTGTTGCGAAGGCCCTGAAGGCATCCGGCGCGATGCGTGTCATCGCCGCATCCGCGGCTCTCGCACAGTAGAATTGGCAGGATTCCCGGGCGTGGAAGTGAGTCTCTTGACAATGGACTGTGAATGAGTAAATTAGTATTGAGCTACTTTCCTTCAGGGGGTCTCTCATGAAGAAGCACGCACGTTCATTCTCACTTGGATTCTTGATCGTATTCCTGCCGACTACCCTTCTTTCGCAATCGGAATCGACGCCCCCTGCCGCGAAGGTTCCGACCGGAAGCATCAACATCAACAATCTCTGGCTCAAGATCCGGAATGATGGAATCATCGGTTACGATTCAGCCAAAGGGACTGGCTTGAGCTATCCGTACCAGAACGGAAACCTCCTCTACAGTGACGATTTGATCTGGGTTGGGAAAGTCAGGGACGGCAAATTGCCAGAGCTGCGTACCGGGGGTGGAATCTGGCAGACGGGAGTGCGTCCGGGGAGCATCCTCGGCAAAGGTATGGCGGAAGATTACAACTCCGAGGGAGCCCGCGTCTATCGCTATCGGCCCGATTATCAGTCCGCCGACCTAACATACGATGTCGCGGCGTCGAACGGAATCGATGTTTCTAAAGTGACCCCTGAGATGATTGCCGCTCTTCGGAAGAGCTACGAAAAGGACGTGACCGAATGGCCCTGGCAAAAGGGGGCGCCGTTCATAGACCAGAATCGGAATGGCGTACTGGACGGAGGAGAAAAACCAGGCCTCCAGGGTGCGGGTCAGATCGCCTGGTTTTCGTATAACGATCTTGACGAAGCACGATGCAAATCTTTCGCCGGTGATCCTTCAATTGGTGTTGAAGTGCAGGTCACTCTTTGGGCGTACAAAGGGACTCCCAATCTCGACGATGTGATATTCAAACGATACCGCCTGGCATACAAAGGGACATCCACAGCCGCTCCGGGTTCGTCGATTGATAGCATGTATATCACGCAATGGGCCGACGCGGAAATCGGCACCGATCCGAACGATCTGGGCGGATGTGATTCGACATTGAATTTGGGCTACGTCTTCAATAATACTGTCGAACCCGACCCGGTGTACCGAAGTCTCGGCGGTGCCAATCCTGCCATTGGTTACACGCTTCTCCAGGGTCCGCTCATCGCAGGCAAGCCGAGCGACTATGGCTTATTCGATTTTGAGATCCGGCAGGGCAAGAAGAATCTCGCGATGACTTCATTCCTGCTGAACGCTGTAGGCGATCCGATCGGCGAGCCTCAGTACACTAAGCGTACGTTCTGGTACTGGAACGTTGCGAGAGGGTTCAATCCGTGGCCGGATAGCTATCCCAGCGTGACCCCCTGGACAGATCCGAACCATCAAACAACAAAATTCATGTGTTCGGGCGATCCCATTTCGAAAACCGGTTGGATCGACGGGTTGGGCATGATGTATGGCAATGCGCTTTCAGCGACAGAAAGCTACAGGCGTTTCATGCTGAGTTCCGGCCCCTTCACGATGGCATTGGGCGATGTGCAGGAGGTGGTCATCGCAATGATCGCCAGTGCCGCGCCAACAGGCGTCGAAAACGTTACCTGGTTGAGAAACAGGGCGAAATACCTGCGAGCTATCTATCCCAACCTGGAAGGGTATGTTACCGGATTCGTGACAGGGATTTCTGGGAATTCGAATGTCCCACAGGAATTTGCCCTCGAGCAAAACTATCCCAACCCCTTCAATCCTACCACGCAAATCAGATTCACAATCCCGCACGAGGGACAAGTGAAACTCTCAGTCTTTGATCTCCTCGGACGGGAAGCCAAGGTTCTCTATCAAGGTTTTCTCCCTTCCGGATTGCATACCGTTGCGTGGGATGGTCGCAATGCCTCTGGCGAAGCCGCGCCGAGCGGTGTGTACTTCTACAAATTAACACGAGGCGATCGACACGGTATTCGAAAGATGATTTTGATTCGTTGATCTGCACCCCGTTGTGATTTTCACCCCCGTTTTCGCCGCGAGGTCCTGAGAAGAGTTCGCGGCGTCCGCATGGCTTCGATGTCATCACCGCATGCCGCCTGGTGCTTGCCGCTTCGCGCTTCCCTGCGTACCGACGCCCCGAAGGACAATGAAAAATATTCGACAGAGAAAGAACAGCCTTCGCCTGATCGGATTCGATTATTCACAATGCGGTTCCTATTTCGTAACGATGTGTACGAAGGATCGGGAATCCTTGTTTGGCACGATAGAGAATGGATTTATGCGATTGACTGAAGCGGGAAGAATTGCTTCAGAGTGCTGGAGGCAGATCCCAGAACATTTTGGGAATGCAAGGTTAGATGAGTTCATAGTGATGCCGGATCATTTGCATGGGATCATTGTAATTGCCGATCGAACGAAATCGATCAGAGGGTTTGTTCACGGCGGGGCGATTCAAGAATCGCCCCGACTGGAGCGAAACGATCCAGCGTGTCGTCGAAGAATGCTCTTGCCAATGATCATCGGGCGATTCAAACAAAACACAGCAAAACAGATCAACATTCTGCGCGGCACACCGGGCATCCCGGTCTGGCAACGCGGCTACCACGACCACATTGTCCGGGACGAGAATTCTCTCTACAGAACCCGTCAGTACATCATTGCGAATCCGCGCCGTTCAAGCTCAAACTAGGCCTTTGTCTCTCGTCAACGGTCTTGGATCCCCCGGAGACCCCATTTCTTGACTATCACCCCATTTTTCGGTAATTTTTCAAGCCTCTTTGAGGCATTTTCCACCACGCGAACGATAAGTTTCTAACTTCTTTTGGAGGTATCTATGGCAGTCAAAGTTGGTATTAACGGCTTTGGGCGAATTGGACGTCAAGTGCTCAAGGCAATCCGGGACAAATACCCGAATACGCTTGAGGTCGTGGCGATCAACGACATTGGCGATCTCAAGACGATGGCTCATCTGTTGAAATACGATTCAAACTACGGCCGTTTCAATGGCAAGGTCGAAGTCGGTGAAGGTACTCTCATTATTGATGGGAAGACCGTGAAGGTCTTCAAAGAGACAGATCCTGCCAATCTTCCCTGGCGAGAGCTCGGTGTCGACATTGTCATCGAAGGCACCGGTTTGTTCACCATCAAGAAAGATGGCGTGAACAAGAAAGGCAAGACCGTCAAGGGTGCTGAAAATCACATCACCAAGGGGGGAGCAAAGAAGGTCATCATTACCGCTCCGGCAGAAGGCGAAGACATCACGATCGTTATCGGTGTCAACGATTCGAACTACGATCCCGCCAACCACCACGTGGTTTCCAACGCTTCCTGCACAACCAACTGTCTTGCACCTGCAGCAAAGGTGGTGCACGACAAGTGGAAGATCCTCCGGGGATTCATGACCACGGTCCACGCCTACACGAACGATCAGAAGATCCTCGACCTGCCGCACAGCGACCTCCGCCGTGCGCGCGCTGCGGCAATGAGCATCATTCCGACGACGACTGGCGCCGCAAAGGCCGTCTCGCTGGTCATCCCAGATTTGAAGGGAAAGATTGACGGATACGCGCTCCGGGTGCCGACCTCAACCGTGTCGGTAGTAGATCTTACGGCTCAGTTGTCAACGTCAATCTCGACCGAAGAACTGCGTCAGGCATTCCGCGATGCGGCAGCAGGTCCGATGAAGGGGATACTGGCTGCTGTGGATGAACCGCTTGTCAGCATCGACTTCAAGGGGGATCCGCACAGCTCATCTGTGGATCTGCCGTTCACGACAGTTCTGGGGAAAGAGAAGAACGATTTCGTGAAGATCGTGACGTGGTATGACAATGAGTGGGGATACTCGGTTCGCACCGCCGATCTCGCCAACATGATGGCGTCCAAACTCTAATTCTCCTCCTGCACACCGGTTGATCGGGAGCTCAGCTCCCGATCAGCGTTGAGGAGCATGTCACTTTTTGTGTCTTACAGGAAGGTTGATTATGAACAAGAAGACGGTCCGCGACGTTGACCTTCGGGGCAAGCGCGTACTGATGCGGGTTGATTTCAATGTGCCGCTGAAAAACGGCGTGATTCAAGACGACATCCGTATGCGAGCCGCGTTGCCAACGATCAACTATGTTCTCGAACAGAAACCAAAGTATCTCGTACTCATGTCGCATCTGGGGGATCCCAAGAAGGATGCGCAGAAGGCGAAAGAAAAAGCAGAAAAAGACGGCAAGCCCTTCGACGAAGCAAAGTACATCGAGGGGAAGCACAAGATGAAACCGGTAGCAGAGCATTTGGCCGAGCTTCTTCATTGCCCCGTCAAGCTGGCGCCAGCGGCAATCGGCCCGGATGCGAAGGCGGTGGTGGATGGATTGAAAGAGGGAGAAGTCGTGATGCTGGAGAATACGCGCTTCCACAAGGCGGAAACGTCAAAGGAGGCAGCAGATCGTGAAGGGATGGCGAAAGAGCTGGCGTCGTACGGTGATGTCTATGTGAACGATGCGTTCGGCACGGCTCATCGTCCCCATGCGTCAACGGAGACGGTCGCGCATTACCTGCCTGCCGTTGCGGGGTTCCTGATGGAAAAAGAGCTGGACTACCTCGGGAAGGCCATCGAGAATCCGGCGAAACCGTATGTTGCCGTGCTGGGCGGTGCCAAGATCTCCGGCAAAATCGATGTACTCCAGAACCTCATGGGTAAATGTGATGCGCTCCTGATCGGGGGCGGAATGATGTTCACTTTTTACAAAGCACAGGGAATGGAAATCGGGAAATCATTGTTAGAAGAGGACAAGATCGAGCTTGCAAAGAAGATCCTCTCTGATGCCAAAGCGAAAAACGTGAAGCTGCTCTTGCCCGTGGACACGGTCATTGCCGACAAATTTGAGAACGATGCGGCGACGAAAGTCGTGCCGGTGAATGCAATTCCGGCTGGCTGGGCGGGAGTCGACATAGGACCAGAGACTATCAGGATATTTTCTGAAGAGATCCGCAAGGCAAAGACAGTTGTCTGGAACGGCCCGATGGGTGTGTTCGAAATGTCGAACTTTGCCGCTGGCACGAACGCCATTGCCCACGCGATGGCGGACGCGACGAAAGGGGGAGCTGTCACGATCGTGGGTGGCGGCGACTCTGCATCGGCGATAGCGAAAGCAGGATTGGAAAAGCAGGTTTCTCACGTTTCGACCGGAGGGGGAGCTTCTCTCGAATTTCTCGAGGGGAAAGTGCTGCCTGGCGTGGCGGCGTTGAATGCCAAGTCGTGAATCCTGCAACACTGAGGTCCTTGTAACGTGAGTGTGGGGAGAGGGTCCGTCCCTCTTTCTCACACTCGCCCGTTTCAGGTCTGACCGAATCGGTCAGAGAAATCATCAGTCATCTCATTCAAATGTGAGTATGTATGGCATCCTATCCCGGACAAGGGAACTACTATAGACCAGCGATGTTCGGCGGATTTCAGTTCTTTCCGCCGGTTATCAAATGGTTGTTGATTACCAATGCGGCGGTCTATGTTCTGATCGGCATGGGGGGCAGGATGTTCACGCTCGATATGATGCCCCTTGAGATCGTCTTCAATTACTACCTCGGTCTGATGCCGCTTGGCCACGGGTTCTATCCCTGGCAGCTTCTGACCTACCAGTTCATGCACGCGAACTTCACGCACCTGCTCTACAACATGTTCGGTTTGTGGATGTTCGGCATGGAAGTAGAGCATGTATGGGGGTCACGCAAGTTCCTCGGATTCTACCTCCTCTGCGGAGTCGCCGCCGGAATCTCGCAGCTCATCCTCGCTCCGTTGCTCGAGCCGTCTTCTGTCGTCAGCATAACCGGAGTTGGTATCCCGACCGTCGGTGCGTCAGGAGCGGTCTATGCGGTCCTGGTGGCTTTTGGAATGATGTTCCCCGACCGTTATATCTACCTGTATTTTCTCCTGCCGGTCAAGGCGAAGTATTTCATCTTCGGCCTCATCGCCCTGGGCGTCTTCTCCATCGGCAGTCAGAGTGCTGTAGCGAACCTCGCACACCTGGGAGGTGCTGCTGCGGGTTTCGTGTACGTCATTTATCTTTCGCGACGATTCCCGTTCCAGGACACCGTCGAGCGGCTTGGCTGGTGGCTGAACTCGCGGCGGTCCAAGCATAAAGAAGAAACGTATCAGGAAACCGTCGAGGCAAAAGTGTTCGATATCAATGAACGTCCCAGGACGGAACAGGAACTCAATCAAATGAAAATCGACGAGATCCTGGACAAGATAAGCCGTGGCGGGTATCAGAGCCTGACGGAAGAAGAGAAGAAGATCTTGTTTGAAGCGAGCAAGAAACTCAATTGAAGAGCATCGGGACACTATGACAATCGAGACCCCGGAACTTGGCGTCAGCCAACAGTCGGCGC
Source organism: Ignavibacteriales bacterium (assembly GCA_026390595.1). NCBI lineage: Bacteria > Pseudomonadati > Ignavibacteriota > Ignavibacteria > Ignavibacteriales > Ignavibacteriales bacterium. The sequence continues at coordinate 327,831 of JAPLFQ010000020.1, read as the reverse complement.
ACCATGAAACCTACAAAGTGGGAGTGCGCAGGAAAACGCGTTCGGTTCTTGTCGGCGGCGTGAAAATCGGCGGTGATGCCCCGATCTCCGTGCAGACGATGACAAAGACAAAGACGGATGACATCCCTGGCACCGTGGCGCAAATCTGCACTGCGGCCGAAGCCGGCGTGGACATTGTGCGTGTGACGGTGAACGACAAAGAGGCCGCCGATGCGATGAAGGAAATTGTGCGGCAGTCGCCTGTGCCGATCGTGGCTGATATTCATTTCAATCATGTCTTCGCCCTCAAGGCGGTGGAGGCGGGCGTTGCGAAGGTCCGCCTGAATCCCGGCAACATCGGTTCCAAGGACAGGATCCGCCAGGTGCTCACGGCATGCAAAGACAAGGGCATTCCGATCCGCATCGGCGTCAACTCCGGTTCGCTCGAGGAAGATATTTTGCAAAAGCATGGGTACCCGACGCCGGAAGCTCTGTACGAAAGCGCGATGCGGCACGTCGGAATCTGTGACGAGTTTGATTTCAAGGACGTCGTGATTTCGGTGAAGTCGACAGACGTCAAGCTGATGATCGAGGCATATCGTCTCGTCGCTCAGCGGACCGACATCCCACTCCACCTTGGCGTGACGGAAGCCGGAACGACCCGCGTGGGAACGATCAAGTCCGCAGTTGGTATAGGGGCGCTCCTCTCTGAGGGGATTGGCGACACGATTCGTGTTTCCTTGACCGATGATCCCGTCAAGGAAGTTGAAGTGGGGAAGGAGATTCTGCGTTCGTTGAGTCTCGCCAGCCGCAGCCTTGAGTTGATCGCCTGCCCGACATGCGGGCGGCTCGAGGTTGATCTCTTTGGTATAATGGCTCAGCTCGAAGAAAAGCTTGCAGGCGTGAAGAAACCGGTCAAGATCGCCGTCCTCGGTTGCGTTGTCAACGGCCCGGGCGAAGCGAGTGAGGCCGATATTGGAGTTGCAGCCGGCAAAGGTGTCGCAATACTGTATCGCAAAGGCGAAGTGGTGAGACGCGTGAAGGAGGAGGAGATCGTGAGCGCCGTGATGGAGGAAGTTGAGCGCTTTCAGCCTGAGGTCTAGCCATTGAGCGCTCGCGATGCAAAAAAGAATTTAGATGTGAAGAGAATCGAAGGGCCGGATCAATCATCCGGCTTTTTTATGAATCATGCCGACCCCTGTATCTAACTTCTGACCCGAGCCATGCTGGATCTTCTCACTCTCAAAGACTTTGAACCCCCCATGGGGGATACCGCCACCCGCCAGAACGTCTCGAGCTGCAGAGCCATCTGGACTTCACCTCTCGAAGGAGAAGAAGACGCTCCTCTCCAGAGAATTATCCATGCCCGCGTACTCCAGCTTCATGCTCCCGCTCGTGTAGGACGTCTCGGCGTCCGCAAATCCGCCGGCTATCACAAATGCGGAAGCCGGCAGGATCTTGACTGGGTCACTGCGCTGCGCGTCCTGGCGTGGACGGGGACAGAATGGTCTGTTCTTCTCTCGGAGAGCACGATCCCTTCTCCGACCGACAAAATACTCTGGTTCAATCTCGGCAACGTTGAGACCAGTGCGATCATCATCGAGGTCAGGAGATGCGGCATCGACAATTGGTGGACGTCATGGAATCTGGCGTCGGGCGCTTTCATCCTCGAAGGTGAATACCCAGGCACAACAGCGCCGAGGAAAGAGAAACTCCTCGCGCTTGAACATCTTGACATTGCGGGAGTCCCCCCAACGGTTGCTGCATCAAGCGATGCCGGAGAGGTACGGTACCGCTCGCGGTTTCTTGATGTCGGATTCCGTCTTAATCGGGCGGGATTCTCTCATCTCTCGGTCGACGAAGAGGGACAAGGAAGAACTGGCGCGAACGTCCTCAAGCTACAGCCTGGTTCATTCTATCAAGGAGCGCAGTTGTCAGAAGTTGGCGCCGTCCCTGTCGCTGCCACTGTCCTGCGCCACGACGTCGAAGGAAGCACACGTGTTGAAGGTAACCGTGTCTCATACGATTTGAATTTCAAAACCGCAGGTCAGCGCTATGTGCTGAGATGGACGGTCGAAGAGGATCGACTGCGTCTCCATGCCGAACGGATCAGTGATCGTACAATCCGTGCGTGGCGGAGCTGCGCGTGGATGATCGGCATCAATAGTCTCGCTTCAGCTGCGCACGTTCTGGGGAAATCGATTCGGAAGGGGGAGACTGGGGTCATGGAGCTTCCGGCGCTGCTTCACCTGCCGCGCTTCGGCACGCTGAACGTGACGGCCTCAGGCAGCGACACACTGTGGCGTTCTGATTCTGAGCGCCCGTTGAACATGACCACCAGCGAGTTGAAACTCGGCGAAGTTCTCCAGCCTGAGGGAGACTATCTCCTGCCTGCCGGTCACTTCGTTGCAGATATTGAGATGACGGTCGGCCCCGTCTTCACTCCGCTGTCCGAAGGAACTCCTCAAAGTGTCGACCAGGCAGTGAAGCGCTGCTCGCTCACGGCGCTGACATATCGCGCTGACACCGGCACCCTGAGCAACAATGGTAATTCCATCCACTGTCCTATTTGCATGGACAATTGGTCTGCGATCACGACGAAGATGGATCCCATACTTCCGAATCTCCGGCCTGTCGATTTGCTCCGAGATTCACTGGAACGATGGCTCGACGGAGGCCCCGGGTACGCCAGCGGACCTTTGCTCCAGGACGGGAAAGTCCATGAAGCTGAAGACGAATATCTGATGACGGGAACGGCAGGACTGCTCGGTCTCGCAGATTACTTGCAGCATAGCGGCACTGTGGAGTGGGTGAGCCGGTATCGGTCGCAGATCCAAAAGAAACTCAAACAGATGAGAGCCCGGGATCTCGACAAAGACGGCCTTATCGAAAGCAAGTACCGGACGGGAGTCAGCGGCACCGGACAGTGGAGCACAACCTGGATGGATGTTATTTCATTCGGCTGGAAGGACTCCTGGACAAACGCTCTCTTGTATCCTGCTCTTACGAAGCTCGCAACCGTCCTGCCGGCACTCCGTCACCCCGATCTCGCGGAAGGCTTGTCAGCGTGGGCTTCGCTTCTCCGCAAGAACTACCGGTTGACGTTTTTCAACCAGAAGACGGGCTGGCTCGCGGGTTGGAGATGCGCGGAAGACAAACTGCACGACTATGGTTTCCTCGCGGTGAACGGAGCCGCTGTGTGTGGTGGACTTCTTGATGAAATCGATGCTCAGAGCGTCATCGAGAATCTCTGGCATGAAACAAGGCGGGTGAGAATGCCGAATCCCCGTTTCGGCCTGCCCATCAGTCTCTGGCCGATCCCGGATGAAGATCTCGCTGACATCATGCAGGGCTACCCTCACGGTTTCTATGGCAACGGTGCCTGCACACACTCTCAGTCCCGCCATTTTGTCGATGCCCTCTACGTTGTTGGAATGGCAAAAGAGGCGGATTACCTTTTGGAGCACTTGTGCAGCAGCCTCGCGGACGGATTGGTATACGGGGCGTGTAAGTCCGGACTCGACGCCCGGTACTGGGACGGATGGCCGTGCGGGTATGAAGGATTGCTGACCGATCAGTTCGGCATCCTGGCGTCGGCGTTCAAGCGATACGGAAAAAAGTGAAGTGCGTGTGGTACCATCGGTAGCCCAATCAGAGAGGACATCGAGCATGGCAGCTTCCATCATCCCGTCGAACAGACTTAAGAAAGCCCTTCGTGAGGGGAAATCTGCGATCGGCACTATGATTGTCGAGATCAGACAGCCTTCGGTCATGCAGATGCTGGCGAATGCAGGTCTCGATTTTGTCATCATCGACAATGAGCACGGCACATTCAACATAGAAACCGTCTGCGATCTCAGCCGGGCAGCGAGACAGGTTGGGGTGACTCCGGTTGTCCGTGTTCCCGAGTGGTCCTATGCGCATATCGTGCAGCCGCTTGATGCAGGAGCGCAGGCGATCATGGCGCCCCGCGTAACCGAACCAGGTCAGGTCAGGGAGATCCTGCAGATGATGAAGTATCCTCCGCTCGGCCGGCGGGGAAGCGTCGTTGCGCGAGGTCATACCGATTTGAAATCGGGATCGATTGTCGACACCATGAAGGATGCGAACGAGGAATCGATGCTCGTCGTGCAGATAGAGACCAAGCAGGCTCTGGATCGCATGGACGAGATCCTGAGTATTCCGGGAGTGGACGTCGCCCTTGTCGGTCCGACAGATCTCTCCGTTGCTTTGGGGATCGCGGGAAAGATGACTGACCCCGTGCTCGTCTCAGCAATCAGCGCGGTGATAGACTCGTGCAAGCGTCATAACGTCTATCCCGCAATCCACATGAATGATCTCACGCTCGCTTCTCATTGGGCAACGAAGGGTATGCGACTCGTGAGTTTCAATTCCGAGGTTGGCATGTTGACAAACGCTTTGGGGGGTGCTGTCGCAACACTCGGCTCGGCGATGGGGAGAGGATAGCCGCTCCCCAGGTGTTCTCCGAAGGTTCAGCGTTCGGAGAGGATTCACGTCCAAGATTGCCGTTGTGGAGATTTGCCGGTAGGTGAACTCACAGACAGCACTAAGAAGCGTAAGAAACCATGAACCCCGACGCCATACGCGAATACAGCTTGAACAAAAAAGGAAAGATCACGGAGGGATTTCCGTTCGGGGAAGGAGTGCTCGTATTCAAGGTTGAAGGAAAGATATTCCTGCTGATGAACCTGGACGAGCACCCGGTGACGATGAACCTGAAGTGTGAACCCGGGCTGGCTCTGGATCTGCGGGAAAGGTATGAAGCGGTCCGCCCAGGCTACCACATGAACAAAACGCATTGGAATACCATTGTCCTCGATGGATCCATCCCGCTGAAGGAACTGAGGACGATGATCGATCACTCCTACGAGCAAATCGTGAGGGGAATGAAGAAGTCGCTACGGGAAAAACTTCTCCCGGAGGACCGCCGCGAGCCTGAACAGAAGGACCTTCCTCCCGCTATCCGAGAACGCGAACGAACTCGGCGACCGAGGTAAGCCCCACCGACACCTTCTCCGCCGCATCTGATCGGATATTAATGAACCCGGAGTCTGACGCTTCCTGCCTCATTTTCACGATCGAAGCCTGCTGCAGGATAAGATCGCGAAATTGCAAGCTAATCGAAATAACCTCGCTGATCACCGTTCTTCCCTGGAAGCCCGTTCCGCCGCAGTTCTCGCATCCCTTTCCTTCGCAGAAGAAGTGTTCGGAACCTTGTGCCAGGAAAGGTCTCACCTGGGCCAACTCCTCCTCTTTGGGTTTTGCCTCTTGCTTGCAGTCCGGGCAGATCTTTCGTATGAGTTGCTGGTAGACGATTCCCGAAATCGTCGAAGAAAGCCAGAAGGGCTGTATGCCGAGGTGGAGCAAACGAGGGATCACACCCAGCGCATCGGTCGAGAGCATAGTACTCAGCACGAGGTTACCTGTCAGCGCTGCCTCGGCTGCAACAATTCCGGTTTCAGCGTCCCGGATTTCCCCGATCAGGATCACATTGGGATTCTGACGGAGAATCGCGCGAAGGGCATCCGCGAACCCGAACGAACGGTCTGCGGGGAGCTGAACCTGGCTGGCGAACGGGAGGCGGTACTCCACAGGATCTTCGACCGTGATGACACATTTCTCTGGCGTCTCTACCGCGTTCGCTCCGGCGTACACCGACGTTGTTTTCCCGCTCCCGCTTGGTCCGGTAAAGAGGATGAGGCCTTTGGGCGAGAGGAGGATCTGGTGGATTTGTTCCAGGGCGTGTTTGCTGTATCCGAGTTCTTCCAGGCGCGAGATGCGCTGAGTTTTTCTCAGCAAGCGAACTTCGGCCCGCTCTCCGCTCAGCACCGGGATGAGGCTGACGCGGAAATCGTAAGGCTCGCCCTGATACGTGGAAGAGAATCGTCCTTCCTGCGGTTTCTTCTTTTCAAACTGGTTGAGTGTCGCACGTGTCTTGAGAATGCTGAGGATGCTCTCCGTCATGTCGGGCGGGAGTGAAACCAGTCTCTTGAGAATACCTTCATGGCCAAGCCTGATGCGCATTTCCCCCTCGATCGGCTCGAAGTGGATATCCGTCGCTCCGATTTTTGTCGCCCTCTGGAAGACCTCCTCGACAATAAATTCAGAAGTAGGGAGTTTGCCTGCGCGAAACAGATCGCGGATCTTGTCTCTTGATAGAGTGCCCACGTCGATTTGCTCAAGTGCCACGCGAGGATGAACGGGTGGCCCTTGTTGCGGATTCGCTGGCGGTGGAAGGGGCATATGCGTTCCTTGGAATTGGGAGGAAGTTGCTCTGCTTCCAAAGGTACTTCAGAGTCTTGACTAGGTCAAGGTCGATATTCTGTGCACGACGGCCCGTTTGATGCGTATATGAGAAAACAAAAAGACCGGATCATCCGATCCGGTCTTCGTGCAATGAAGGTCGAAAGACGAGACTACCAGATTTTCGGTCGGACAATCTCAGGCCGGACCATCGAGCTCCCAACGGCACATCCGAATGCCTCGTAGAATGCGGGGATATTCGAGAGAGGTCCAATTGTTCTGAACCGCGCCGGGGAGTGAGGATCAGTACGCACCTGGAGCCGGAGAGCTTCGGGAGTGCTGTTCGTACGCCAGATCTGCGCCCATGCCAGGAAGAAGCGCTGCTGCGGCGTAAACCCGTCAATCAGTTGTTTCGGCTTGCCGGCGAGAGTCTTCTGCAACGCGGTGTAGGCGATCGAGAGCCCCGCGAAGTCGCCGATGTTCTCTCCCAGCGTCAGTTTCCCGTTGACATGGAGCGAATCGATCGCGACGTAGTCGTCGAATTGTTTCACGACGAGTGCTGTCCGCTCCTCGAACTTTGTTCGCGTCTCGCGTGTCCACCACATTTTGAGGTTGCCGTCCGCATCGTACTTGCTCCCCTGATCGTCAAAACCATGAGATATCTCATGTCCGATCACGGCACCCATGCCGCCATAGTTTACAGCGTCATCAGCATCCGGGTTGAAGAACGGAGGTTGCAGAATGCCCGCGGGAAAAACGATTTCGTTCCTCGTTGCATTGTAGTACGCATTGACGGTGGGAGGCGTCATGCCCCATTCAGTCGGATCGACCGGCTTGCCGATCTTTGCCATGTTGAACCGGAAATTGAATTGCGCCGCGCGGCGCAGGTTGCCGAGATACGAGGCACGATCGACGGAAAGCCCAGAGTAGTCCCGCCACTTGTCCGGATAGCCGATCTTGACGTTAAAGGTGGAGAGCTTCTTCAGTGCAGCGGCCCTGGTGATCTCATCCATCCAATCGAGTGCCTGGAGATGCTCTCTCATCGACGCAAGCAGGTTATTCACCATCTCCATTGCGCGAACTTTGGCCTGGGGACCAAATGTGCGTGCGACATAGAGCTCGCCGAGCGCTTCACCCATAGTGCCATTGACCACCTGGCTGATGCGCTTCCAGCGTGGCTGAAGTTCCTTCGTGCCTGTGAGAATCATTCCGTTGAAGCGGAAACTCTCTTTGACGAACGGCGAACTGAGGGCGTTTGCCGCGGCACTGACGAGCCGCCATCGCAGGTATGTTTTCCAATCGTTCAATGGCACGTCCGTGAGCATGGCGTTGACTTCTTTGAAGAAGGGGGGCTGTCCGACAATGACGTCCCCGGGAGTTGGCAGACCAACTGCAGTGAAGAACTGATTCCAATGAAATCCCGGTGCCATGGTATCTAACTGCCCCGGTGACATCTTGTTGTAGTTCTTCTCCGGGTCACGGCGTTCGACCCTCGTAAACGATGCTTTCGCGATTCGGGTCTCAAAGGCAAGAACCGCTTTCGCTCCCGCCGCTGCGTCACTTTCTTCATCGCCGAGCAATCTGAACATCGCGCGGATATGAGCCGCGTAGTCTTCTCTGTTCTGCTTCAGTTTCGGATCGTCAGAAACGTAGTAGTCACGGTCCGGCATTCCAAGTCCCCCCTGGGCAACCTGCGCGACCACCCGCGTGCTGTTCTTCTGGTCCTGGTTTGCGAAGAGCCCGAAGACTCCCCCGACCCCGTTGAGGTGGAACCAGGACAGCTCTTCCTGCACGCCGGCCATGTTTTTGATTGATGCAATTCGTTTGAGATCCGCCTCGATCGGTTTCCAGCCCAACGACTCGATCGTCGATGTATCCATCCCTGTGAAATAGAAATCGCCGATCTTCTGACCATTGGTCCCTTGTGGTGCTGCCGCATTGCGTGCGGCTTCTTCGAGTATGGCTCTCAATACGAGCGTGTTTCTCTCCGCGAGGATTTGAAAGCTCCCCCACCGGCTGAACTCGGGGGGTATCGGATTGCGCGCAAGCCATGCCCCGCTCGCGTAGCGATAGAAATCTGAACACGGTTGAACAGAGAGGTCCATAGTCGTCGGGTCGAAAGCAGGAACCTTCTCGGTTCCCTGCTGAGCCACCAGGACCATGAATGGCATGATGAATAACAGCGTGACAGTAGCGACGCGCTTCATAGTATGTGATCTCCGTATGGGTTGAGGAATGGTACGCAGCGTGTGTGCGAATCTAGCTCGACTTATGATGAGAGGCAAGCAGAAAACTGCCGGCCGGTGTCCCAGAAGGGCAGTAGGGCATTCCAAGGGGGCGAGTAGATGGCTCAATTCACGCGATTGATATTTAGGCAATGTCTGTTATATTTGTATGGTTTCTATTATTACAGATCAGCAAACAGAAAGGATTGATTCCGATGAAGAGATGGCTTGTGGCTCTTGTGTCCCTTGTAGTGGGAGTTCTTTTGTTCGTGCCTGGATGTTCCAAGAAATCATCGTCCCAGTCTGGTGATGTTGCGCTCACAAAAGAGTCGCCGGAGAGCACCGCCGGTGGCATCGTCTGGTCCTATCCGAGCAAATGGACGAAGGCCGGTCCGCGTGCGATGCGCGTGGTCACGTACACAATCCCGGCCGCTCAGGGTGATGCGGAAGCCGGCGAATGTGCGGTTTCGTTTTTCCCATCTGGAGCCGGAGGAGACATTGAGAGCAACATTCAGCGGTGGAGTGGTCAATTTGAGAACGCGCCCGCGCCGATGAAGAAGGACGAGGAAGTGAACGGGATGAAGATCGCGAAAGTCGTCATCTCGGGCAACTATCTCGCACCGTCGGGGCCGATGATGGAGTCGCAGGGAAAGAAGGAGAACTTCCGGCTGTTTGGAGCGATCATCGAGGCTCCTGAGGGAAAGGTGTTCTTCAAGTTTACGGGACCAGCGAAGACCGTGGAAGGAGCAGGGACTGAATTTGACGCCCTTATCGCGTCCATTGCAAAGAAATAGTGCACCGTTCGTTTCATTGAGTTTCACAAAAGGCGTCGATGAGACGCCTTTCGTGTTTTCTGGAAAGCTGTGTCACACCAATGAGACTCCGAGGTTTTCCAATTACTGAGAACATTTTCAATCGTCAGTCTCACGAAGGGTGCAGTGGTGTCTCCACGGTTGAGGTTCTTTGACATCGGTAGACCGAAGGTTGACAATCGGCTATGATTGTGATACTTTGACACCGTTTTGGAGTATCATCTCAAGGAGAACGAAATGCCAGCAAGCACGCTCAGCGAAGCTCAGCAATGTCCGATGCTCATCGGTGGGGAGTGGAAATCCCGATCCGAAACAATCAGCGTCCGGAATCCATACGACGACCGGCTTGTCGCTGAGGTTCCCGCGGGGACTGTCGAGGATGTCCGGGCAGCCATTGAGGCCGCGGCCGTCGCGCTTCAAAGTCCATTTCATGTCCATCACCGGTACGACGTTCTCATGAAGGCGGCGTCTCTCGTCGAAGAGAAGCAGGAATCGTATGCACGGACAATAGCGCTCGAAGGAAGCAAGACAATCCGTGAAGCGCGGCGCGAACCGGTGAGGACAGCGAACCTCCTGAGGCTTTCAGCGGAAGAGGGGCGAAGGTTGACCGGAGAAACCCTCCCGTTTGAGAGTCGTGTTGGATCGGAGAACCGGACCGGATACTACTTCCGTTTTCCGGTCGGTATCATCGCGGCCATTACGCCCTTCAACGATCCTCTCGCTATGGCCGGTCACAACATCGGACCTGCGATCGCAGCGGGAAATGCCATCATTCTGAAGCCAAGCGCGCGCACGCCTCTATCGGTATTGATGCTGGCGAAGGACCTCGTCGACGCCGGGCTGCCAAAGGGGCGATTGAGTGTCATCACCGGTCACGGTGCAGCGATCGGAGAATCGATGGTGAGCGATCAGCGGGTCCGTCTCGTAACATTCACCGGAGGGGTCGAAACCGGCCGTCAGGTGAGCCGCTGGTTGGGAATAAAAAAAGTACTGATGGAGCTCGGTTCCAACTCACCGGTCATTGTCATGGCCGATGCCGGGCTCGAAAAGGCCGTCCGTGCGATCTCTGCCGGCGCGTTTGCTCAGGCCGGGGAGAACTGTATAGGAGTTCAGCGTGTTTATGTACACGACGATGTGTATGACAAGTTCAGGGAAGGGATGGTCGCCCGGGTGAAAGGTCTGAAGGCAGGGTCCTCGATGGATGAGACTGTTGACGTCTGTGCGATGATTTCCACCGGGGAGGCTGAGCGTGTTGAAGCCTGGATTCAGGACGCTGTGCTGCGAGGGGCCAAGGTCCTCGTCGGGGGGAAACGGGATGGGGCTGTCGTGTGGCCGACGGTTCTGGAAGGAGTCTCTGCGGAAGCGAAACTCAGCTGCGATGAAGTGTACGGGCCTGTCGTATCCTTGTATCGGTTTTCCTCCCTCGATGAAGCCATTCGTCTCGCGAACCAATCCGAGTATGGTTTGCACGCGGCGATTTTCACCGAGCGCATCGACAATGCGTTCAAGGCCATCCACGGTCTCCAGTGCGGAGCGGTCATGGTCAATGACTCCACCGACTACCGGCTTGACGTGATGCCGTTCGGCGGAACCAAACTGAGCGGTGTAGGACGACAGGGGATCTGGAGCATGATCCAGGAGATGACGGAGACCCGGGTCGTGTGCTTCAACCTGTAGACTTGCCCGGGCGTTCCAGTAATCGCTCAGATGGTCTGTTTCAACTATCTTTTCACAAGCAGAGTGCTGAGAGCATGCAGATTTTTTTCTACGAGGCTTTTGAAGACGAAGCAGATACGCTCAAGGCGCTGCTGGGTGACGAGTTCACGTACGGTTTTGCTCCCGAAACCATCGCCGAGGCCGGTCATCGAAATCCCCCTGCCAGATTGATCAGTATCCGGACTCAGTCTTCCGTTCCGTTGGAGTGGACCGACCACCTCGACGGGGTCCTCAGCCGGAGCACGGGGTACGACCATCTCATCACGTACTCGTCGCAAATCCAACACCGGCTGCCGCTGGGTTTCCTGGAAGAGTATGCTACGCGTGCTGTGGCAGAACATGCGGTGATGCTGGCCATGGCGCTCTTGAGAAAACTCCCGCAACAGATGCGCCAATTCCCGGTATTTAATCGCGAGGGTCTCACGGGATCTGAGTGCGCAGGCAAGAACGTCCTCGTCGTCGGAGTTGGGCGCATTGGCAGCGAAATTGTGAGAGTGGCGAAAGGGCTTGGGTTCATCGTCAAGGGGGTCGACATCGTACCGGACAAGTCCGATGTAGAGTACGTTTCAAGAGAAGAGGGAATCCGCTGGGGAGACGTCATCATCTGCGCAATGAATCTGACGGAAGAAAACAGGGGGTATTTCAATTACGAGCTGCTGAGCCGAGCTCCGAAAGGGAGCATCTTCATCAATATCGCCCGGGGTGAATTGTCCCCACTGGGAGATGTGGAGCGACTCCTCGCTGACGCGAGCATCGCCGGGCTTGGGCTGGATGTGTTCGAGGATGAAGGGTTGCTCGGTGCTGCTCTGCGCAATCCCGGGAAAACCACCTCACCTCTGACCTCACAAGTCAATCGGCTGCTCGCCTTTCCAAACGTCATCCTCACTCCACACAACGCATTCAATTCAGCGGAGGCATTGCGTGGGAAATCTGCCTTGACGGTGCAACAAGTCAGGTTTTTTCTGAAGAACAAGGATTTTCTCTGGAAAATCTGAGAGCGAAACTTCCCGAAAGCTCCTGCTGACGCACATGAGCCTCCGGAAGGATCATCGTCCTATCGGGGGAGCCACGCCCTGATCTGTCGTGCGACCCGCTCCGCGGCGGGAGGATCCAGATTCGAAAGCACAGCGATGACATATCCCGGCCGGGGTTCCCACTCGAGTGCCGAATTCATGCCGGGTGCTCCGCCGGCGATGCCTAGTCCCTGCTCAGCGTCGAGAGCAGGGATGGTTCCATTCTCGAGGGCGTTGATGAACAGCAACAAGTCGTCGGCCGTCGAGTATCCGCCGCCGGCTGAGCTTCCCCTCGCTGGAAGAGTACTATAGTTCGTTCTCCAACCCTGTTTCTCTCCGTCTCTCGTATATCCTTTCGCTCTGTTCGGAACTTCCCTGTCCTTCTCGTATGAATCCGTGTTCGACATTCCCGCCGGTATGAAAATATTCTCTCTCACGAACGAGTAGTAGTCGGTGCCAGAGACCTTCTCGATGATCGCACCGAGGACGACGTATCCTCCGTTAGAGTACCTGTTGGCGGTTCCCGGCTCAAACTCAAGCTGTTTGTCCGCGAAGAGGGGGAGATAATCGTTGATGGATCGTATGTTCTCCTTCGGTGCAGCCATATATCGGTCTCCGAAGAAATCTCCGATGCCCGATTGCATGCTCAAGAGATGCTGGATTGTCACTTTCTCGGCAGCTTCCTTGTTTGGATAGTCCGGAAGAAACTTCTTGATCGGGTCGCTCAAGCTCAGCTTCCCCTGTGCAGCAAGCTGGTGAATGGCAGTTTTCGTAAACCGTTTGTTCATAGAGCCAACATTGAATTTTGTGTCGGTCCGATTCGGCACATTGCCGTCTCGGTCGGCGAAGCCGTACGCTTTCTTGAAGAGCTCTTTGGCGCGTTTCGCGATCAGCACAACTCCGGAAAATGCGTCAGCGTTTGACAGACTGTCCAGGAACAAATGTGTCGCTTCTACTACCTCTGCGTCGTTTGCTTTCCTTCCTGCAGAGGATCCATCGTCGTCTGATTCCCCTAGATCCTGCACTCTGATCCCGAGAAGCCCGTACGGCGATTGGGATTCGAACTCAAAGTCGAGTTGCACGGTTGCCCCGCTTTTCGCCGTTGCAAGGATCGTGACTGAATGAGAAGTGCTGCTCAAGACCCTTTTAAGATTGAGCGATCCCAGCCGTTCCTTCATTTCGGAAAAGCGCGAAAGGCGCTGCTCGACCGGCACATCTGCCAGGCTGGTTCGGGCAGTCCGCTCCTCGAAGAATGAGCGCATCTGGCCCTGATCGGGTGCGTTGAATGCTCCCAGGTATGCCTTCACATGCTTGCCAACAGGAGTCTCGGGAAGGCCCGCCTGCGGTTGGCCAACGGCGCAGGAGAACAGAAGGGTGATGAGAATCGTGAGGCTCAGGGAGGTTTTCATCTATACTCCGAAATACGTGAAAGTGGAGAGACTCTCAGTTTGACGAATCGTGACCGTCGGTGTTCCGGCCAGCCGGCAAGAATGCCATGACTCACAACTGGAGCGGCATACTGTAGGGGAATGTGAACCAGCCCTGATTCAGATAGTACCCGTACCACACGAGCTTGTCAACGAGAATCACGAGAACGAGTCCGATTCGGATTCTCCGGGTGGTTGCATCACTCTGGCTGGTCCCTCAGGCAAGCAGCGCTGCAAGAATCGGTATAAGCCCGATGATGACGAGGTGAGGGAGGCTGAAGAGCTGGAATTGTGAGGACACATCTCATCCCGGGGACACGGGCGTCCTTCCGAAGGCGGGGGTGCGTTCCAGTCCTTCGGAAGGACGTGCGCTTCTTATAAGTTGAAGTAGAGTTTATATTCGAACGGGTGCGGCATCGTGCCGATGGATTTGATTTCCACCTGCTTGATTCTTACCCACTGGTCGATGAGCTCGTCGGAAAAGATCCCATCTCTCCGCAGGAACTCATTGTCCGCAGCAAGCGCGTCGAGCGCTTCCGCGAGATTGCGGGGGAGAAACCGGATGTGGTCCCGGTCCATCTCGTCCACGTTGCTTCCGATCGGGCCGAACCCTTCCTTCACAGGATCGATCTT